>JALVOR010000058.1 GCA_027026295.1 Anaerolineales bacterium
AAGCCGTCCGCAAACAGCCGCTGGAACTCGCGCCCTTCTTCCGCGAATTCCTCGCACAGGCGCGCTTTTTAGCCCAGGAACGCGAACTCACCTTGCAGGAAGGCGCGTCGCTCACCGTTCAAGCCGACCCCGACGCGCTCAAGCGCATCCTGTTCAACCTGGTGGACAACGCAGTCCAACACACCGCCGCAGGGGGAAAAATCACCCTCGGCTGGCGCGAAGCCGAGGGCGGGGTGGAAATTTTCGTCGCCGACGACGGCGAAGGCATCGCGCCGGACGACCTGCCGCACATTTTTGAGCCGTTCTACCGCGGCGAGCAGGCGCGCTCGCGACGTCGCGGCGGCGCAGGCTTAGGGCTGGCAATGGTCAAAGCCCTCATAGAAGCCCACGGCGGCAAAATCACTGCCGCCAGCACCCTGGGGGAAGGGACGAATTTCACGCTTTGGCTGCCGAAGGAATGAACATAGCGGCCTCATTCCTCTTTCGCCACTTCCTCCAGTCGAGCATGCACTTCTTCTGCCAAAGTCATGGTCAGCGCCCCGCTGCAAAATTGACTTTTTAGAACATGCCCCACGTAGAGACAGCACGGCGGGTAGCCGTGCTGTTTGCGTTTGGGGGTCAGGCATAGGCTGGGATATTCACGGGCAAGCGCACAGGATGACGGTGGAAGAACGCGACAAGCGCGTCTTCCGTAAGCATCCATGCTGTAGAGGGCAGTCGTGAGACGACCTCCTCCCTGAAAACCCCCTTCAAACCCTCGGCGGCTTCCTCGTTGCCGAGGTAGTCCACGAGGATAGAGAGGGCAAGGTCGGCAGGGCCGCTGCCAGCGTAGCCCCACTCGAAGCCTGTAGGGCTATGCCTCTCCACGTGGCGCAAGAGGAAAGGGTTTCCATCCCGCACCACGTGCACCCGCGGCCTTTCAGCGGTGCGGAAGCCCACATAGGCTACGCGAGCGGCAGCCATCGAAGCCATGAGCACATGCTTACAGACATGCCCGTGGCCGTGGCGCTGCCAGTCAGGGCAGGCACACACGGGCAAGCCAGCGCCAAAGCGCACCTTGTAAGCGTGGCCGTCTTCCGCTTTCCGCACCTCAAAGAGAGTTGGCCGGATTTGGGCGATGGTGTACTCGCCCTTTGCCAGCCCTTCCACCGCGCGCTGGTAGCGGGCAGCGAGGGCGGTTTGGGTAGCGGCCTTCCGCCGGCGCGGGCTTTTGCTTTTGCTTTGCCCGCTAATTACCGCGCCGAGCGCGGCAGCCTGTGTACCGTTCAAACTGTAAGCCATAGTTCCACCTCCTGAAATGGCCTGCCCAGCCGCACGCGCTGGGCAGGTGATGAGTTCACTTGCCCGGCGTGCGCGGGCGGCCACCAAGAGGCGGCCTGTTTTGTTCGGTTGGTAAAGTGCCTATTGCCTGAACAACCCCTTTTCGGGAACGTGTCGCCACGCCCCCAAAGAGGGAGTGCCCAGCAATCCAGCGGGGGCAGGGCATGGAAGCCCTGCGCCCCGCCGGTAAGTATCAAGGGAGAGAGGCGGGTAGCCTCTCTCTTTAGCACCTTGACGATTAGAAGGGAATGTCATCGTCGAAGTCAAAGGGCGGTTCAGGCGACGGCGGGGGAGCGCCAGCGCCGTTACCGTTGTGGCCGTTGCCGTTCACCTTTGCGGGTTCAGGCGCGGCGGCTACGGGCAGGTCGGTGACCTTTTCGGCTTCGGTGGGTTGTTCGGCTTCTTCCAGCACAGCGCGGGCGCGGGAGGCGATGAAGTCGTTAGTGGACTTCTCCGCCAGCCAGCGCACGTAACCCTCGTCTTCAGCCAAAATCTGGCCAAGGGTTTTCCCGCGGTACTTGCCGAATTTCACCACCACGTCGGCCGGGTCTTTCCCGTTGCCGTTGGAGCGGTGGGGCTGTGCCGTAGGCAGCCCGCGATCGGCGGCCACACGTTCCACCTCGTCTTGTGACATAGGGGGCACGTAGGCGACGCCTTCGGGGATTGCCCACTTGGGCAGCGCGGGAGTTTCCAGCAATTTCCTGCTTTGCGCGTCGTAAGCCACCCACCATTTGGGCAAGCGGTACAGATACCGACCAAGCCCAAACGAAGCGCACGCTCGCTTGAACGCTTGGGCATAGGCCGAGGTGTAGGTGTTAGCGTCTTCGGGGGACGCTTCGCCTACTTCCTCGCGGGTAACGCCCATGATGGTGAGAGCGACTTTGAGCGCGCCAGCCCCGATAGGCTCCACCTTCACCGTCCACTCACCACCAACCACCTCGTCGAGGCGGTCGTAGTAATCGCGAGTATCCACATAGGCAAGAGCCTGCGCTTTCGTTTTCTCGCGATTGGTTGCCCCAGCGCGGAATTGCACCGCTTGGGGGGCAAACGGCTTGGACAGTTCTTTCAAAACATCAGCAAAAGACTTTTCAGACATGGCACACCTCCTGAGTGTGAAAGGTAGCCCACCCCGCCCGTGCGCGGGGTAGGCAAACGTAGTGTTTGCTACCGCGGCACGGCGCGGGGTAAGGCCACCTCGCCAAGAGGCGGCCATTATTCCCTTCTTCAATTGTCAAGGTGCTGTTTTGAGGCGGGCAGCCTCGGCAGATGGGCGAACAAGTCGCCCGCCTGCCGTGACCGCCCTCCCCTGCGGTTGCACGGCGCAAACGCATACTTGGAGAGGCACGGCGGGTAGCCGTGCCTGTGGGCTGCCTAACTGTAACCTATGTGGTCAAGGCGGGCTGTGCGGACAAATTCTTCGTCAACATTGCCCAGCCCCAACCTTGAAACGGCCTGGTCGATCAGGTCGGCGGCGGCTTCGGGGGTGTTGGGGACTTCTACTTCCACCAGGTAGTCGTCCTCGCTAACCAAAGGCACTAACGCCAGCACCTCACCAAGTGGCAAGGTAAGGTCGGCTTCGGGGTTGGCTAACTCATACTGCACCGCCGCGGCCATATCTTCGATGGCGCTTATGCCATCCACACGCCAGCCGTTTTTGGCAAGAACAAGGTTGCCAATTGCTGGCTCCCAAGCATAGCGTTCCCGCAAAATTGAGGCGGTTTGCTTCCACCATTCGCGAGCGCAATCGTGGGCGTTCATGGCTAATACTCCTCTGGGAGCAAAGCGGTCGTGGCGCTGCGGTCGGCTTCGGTGATAACCCAGATTTTCACCATTTTGCCGTTTTTGCCGCGCACTTTGTACGCGGAGAAAATCCGAGCGCCCGTTTTCAGGGCGACTTCATTGGCAACTTTGTCTTCTTCGCACAAGTCGCCCCAATCGCCGCGGACGTGTCGCGCCATAAGAAGCACAACACCTTCCCAGCCTATCGCGTCCAGCGCCCCAGGGGTTGCAAACTTGCGCCCCAACGGAAACCGTTGCTGATATTTCGCCATCGTTCCACCTCCTTGCCTTCCCCGCCCGCACACAGGGAAGGCCTTGAGAATTTTCGAGAAAATTCGAGCCTTCCCGCGGTGCGGCGCGGGAGCAAAGAGGCGTAGCGTTAGGCAGCCTCCAAGTATGCGTTTGTCAAGGTGCTTACTTCTGCTCTTTGGGGTAGCACGCGGCGGGTAGCCACGTGCTCATAGCGGCGGCGTTTAGAAGTGTCCGCGGGTTTTCAACGAAACCTAACGACCGCCCCCAATGACCAAATGGTCAAGCACGGTGATGTCCAGCATCTCACCGGCTTGGGCCGCCTGGCGGGTGAGGGCAATATCGTCCGGGCTGGGCGTGGGGTCGCCGCTGGGATGGTTGTGGGCGAGGATGATGGCCGTCGCGTTGTAGCGGATAGCATCGCGGAAAAGTTCCGCAATCCGTACTTGCGCACTGTTGACGCTTCCCTTGACCACGTCCACCGATTTGATGACATGGTTGCGGGTGTCCAACAGAAACACGCGCAAGACCTCTTGTTCGTAAAGGCTCATCTCATCTGCTACCAAAGCAGCCAAGTCGTCAGGGTTGCCGATTTTCACCTGCCGCGCCTGATACTTTTTCTCGACCAGTTCGCGGAAGGCGCGCAGCGCCCTGTCCAGTTGCCCCGCAGCGGTTGGGTTCGCCCAATCAGCCACGATGGGTAAACTCATCTGTGCCATGTTCCACCTCCTGCCCTCGGCGCGCGGCTCACCGAGGGCTTTAGAAAAGGTTTCCAAAGTCTCGGTTGCCACTACCGAGGGCGGAGGCTAACGCCGCCACCCCAAAAGGCAGAAGGCAATTTGTCAAGGTGCTATTTTTTGTCGCACAATAAGCATTGTGCGACGCAATTCGCTTTTTTACGCCGCAAAATGCGGCTTCTTTCGGCCTCTAACGGCTAAAAAATGTGTCGCACAATGTTTAGCCGTCGAAGCCAGACGCCAACGTAACAATTGGCGTACTTCTCTCATACCAATACCCAGGCTCCCCTTCCACCTTCCACAACCGCCCGCCAAACTTCTCTATCACTTCCAAAGCGTCACGGGGGCTTGTGTAACGCACGTGGACATTGCGGGGTAATTCGCTCGCGCTCGCAACGGTGCGCAGTTTGCCTTCTCGAAATAGCAGGCGTTCTATAAGCGACATGGCTATTTGATAATCCCTGCTGGCCTGGGAGCGAAGCACGCGGCGGGCAGCCACGTGCTTTCTGGCGGCGGGCAGCCACCTCGAAGCGGTTAGTATTGATAAACGGTGTTTCGGGGGTCGTGATACTGAAGGGAAAAAGTGAAATCCAAGAGCAGCCCTTTTCCCTTTTTGGTAGCGACAATTTCGGCCACCAGTTTGAACAAACTTTTTGGAGTGAGCGGTCGAATGTCAACCGTACTCCAATAACCAAGCACCCCGTAAACGAAAACAACGTACATCGTTCCACCTCCTGTACCCCCACGCCGTGCCCGTGGGGGTTAGCCAAGTGACCAAAACCACGCGGGACAGGCGCGAGGGCGGGAGGCATACTAACCGCCCGCTCCCAAGCCAGCAAGTTGTCAAGGTGCAGTCAGGCTCAGAATCATTGCCACTGTGCAACCCACAAAGGGTCTTCCTCGGCATTTCTGTCTTTTTGCCGCAGATATTCCAAATCCGTGGCTACGCCAGGCAATTTCATCCGCTGGACGTCGGCAGTCAAAACCTCTCTGCGGTTGGCTGTGCCCGTAACCAGCGCAACCTTACCGCCATTCAGTTCAGCGTTGTATTTCCATTTGGCGGGGCGTTCCTTGCGTCCCAGTTCCACCTCCACGAACAAACGCTCATCGGCGCTGGTAATCAGTACGTCGGGAGGCGAAGGGCTTTCCACTTCGGGAAGCACGCGCACGCCATAGCCCTGCAAGCGGGCATACATCGCAAACAGCAGCACGGCGGCTGTGTGCCCTGGAAAACGCTCGCCTTCGTGCAGTCTGACAAGCCGCTCCCATTCGCCTTCCATAGGGGGCTGCATGAAAATCTGCTCTGCGATGCGCTTACCCTCGTCGGTAAGGCGCATCACAACCAGAGAGGTTTGCGGGACATTGATGACAAGTTTCTCTACCGCAATAACGCCTTTCTCTTGCAAGGCGTCCAGTTTGCGACGTACGCCGCCGCTGCGCTTCTTGATACCCTCAGTCTTCGCTATGTAATAGTCCAACTCTATGCGAGGTGTAATACCCTGCAGAGCAAGCAGATACAGCGCCATGATTTGCCGCGTGCGCCCAATGACGCTGCTGCTGAAAAGATGCTCTACACGGGCTGGGATGGCAGGCGGCTGCTTTCGTATCCGCCGCAGGGCCGCGATGATTTCATCACGAACAGGCGTAGCCGCTGCCTTCTTCCTCCGCACTTTGGCGCGCTTCCTGCGCGGCGCTTGGGTGGCTCTATCAGGCGCAATCTTTTTGGACTGCGCTTTTGGTTTTGGCTGCACCTTCGGCTTCTGCTGGGCGTCGCCGCGGCGGTTGACTTCCCGCAACTGTGCGGCCAGGTCAGCGGCGTGCTTCCTTGTGTCCTCCAATTGCTGTTTCAGGCGAGCAATTTCACCCTCCAACTGGCGGATTTTCTCAGCGTCGACCTTGCGCCCATTGCCGTTACCGTTGGCTGCTTTGTTGCCCCAGCCGGTCGGCTGGTTTCGCACAGCGCGCCACTGCTGGGCGGCAATCACGGGAGCGAAAAACCGCCCATACTGCTGGGCATTCCAGTACCGAAACGCCCGCGGGTCGTCGCGGCGGATTTGTTCGACGCGATCCCCATCAAGGGCACGGGCAAGGCTATACAACAATTCCCGCAGGCGACGTAGTTCGCCTTCAGCATGCGCTCGCAGTTCTCGCTCGGCATCGAGTAAGTCTTGAAGCGCCTGCTGGCGAACATCACCTAACGGCATCCAGGTACTCCTGGACTGCCTGGGCAGCGTCGTTGTAGGTAGCCTGTCCATTCTGATAATCCACCACGGCGTTTGCAGCCCGTCGAAACGCTTGCCGCTGCCGTTCCAGCGCGGGGGCGCTCATCTGCGCCGCCTTTTCCTGCATCCGCTGGACTTGCAACTGGACGCGCACAGGGTCTTGCACGGTCAAGAAACTGGAAGGTTCCACGCCAACGTCCTGCAACTGGCGCAGCTCCCGCTGATGCTGGCGTTCTGCCTGGGCAACCTGCCATTCCGTCCAGGTCATTACGCGCCCGTCGGCAGGCGTCACCAGGTAACCCGCAACGCCAAAGAAAACCAGAAAGAGCATGATGACCCAACCCCACCAATCCAGTTTTAGCGCGGTCAAATCCAGTTCGATTTCCACGGCAAAACCTCTCGCTTCCTGGCGGCAGGCGTTGGGGCAAAGTGCCCCTACGCCTGTGTGTCCACTACCAGCGAAACATACTCACTGTGCGGTACAACCAGCGCGCCATCTGGACTTTCAGATAGTGCGCTGCCGCCAGTCCCATGACGGC
>JALVOR010000059.1 GCA_027026295.1 Anaerolineales bacterium
ATGCCGAGTTGCCCCAGCAGGGCGTGGGGGTGGGCAACCCAATAGCGGCAGGTGAGTTCCAGCCCCGGGAAGGGCGCGCAGGTGAGTTTCGTATAGCCAGGGGTTAAGGCGAGGATTTTGGGCGGCGCGGCGAAGGCTGAGACTGCCCATCGTTCCTGTCCTTTGCTTTCCACAAAGGGGAAAACGGCCATTTCCTGCACTCGCAGGCTGTAGGTGGTTACCGCGGAGAGTGCTCTTTGCAGGCCATAGGCGGCGTGCAGGCTCCAGATGTGTTCATCGCCAAGGGGGGCCTCGGCGAGGCGGGTGTCTACAGCCAGAGTGAAGTGAGCAGGGGGGCGAAAGGGGAAAGCAAGCATGGGGTTATTTTACCCTACATCTGGGGTGAGGCCGTCAGGTTTCCAATTGTCTCCTGTCGCAAAAATGGGTATACTGTGAATACCCTTGCATTTGTATCCGGATCGTTTTTTGTTTGGAGGCTATTTATGAAGAACAAAACAATGTGGACTGTCGTCGTGGTTTTGGGGTTGCTGGTTGCGCTCGCGGCGTGCAATTTGCCCGGCAGCAACGTCGCAACGTCGCTTCCCCCCGATGCAGTGCAAACGGCGGCGGCGGCCACGGTGCAGGCCGCGCTGGCGCAAACGCAGGCGGCTGGGCAAGGACAGGCCGGGGCTACGGCTGCGCCCCAAACGACTCAGGCCACTGGGCAGCAGCCCACGGCGGCGCCTGCCGTGACGGTGTTGCCCACGGCCACGCCCCAGCCTACGGCAACGCCGCAGCCTACTGCAACGGTGCAGCCCACCGCAACGCCCAGGCCGTGCAATTTAGCGCATTTTGTCAAAGACGTAACGGTGCCCGACGACACGGTTTTTGCGCCGGGGGAATCTTTTACCAAGACGTGGCGCCTGCAGAATGTAGGTTCGTGTACGTGGCAAAATTATGCGCTGGTTTTCGATACCGGCGACCAGATGGGTGGCCCTTCGGCGATTGCCATTCCGGGCACGGTTGCGCCGGGACAGACGGTGGATGTGTCGGTCAACCTGGTCGCACCGAGCGCCGATGGCACATACCAGGGCTACTGGCGCTTGCGGGATGACAAAGGCGTGGTCTTTGGCCTGACCAGTGGCAACGCTTTTTGGGTGAAAATCAAGGTGGTGACACCTTCACCGACGCCGCCAACGCTGGTGCCACCTGCGCTTATCCTGCTGGACTTTTACGACAAGGCACCGCAGGCAACATGGCGAAATGGCAGCGGAGATTCTTTGAGTTTCCCCGGCTCGAACAGCGATAACAAAGGGTTTGCCCGGTACGCCGATGCGTATGTGCTGGAAGACGGGCAAACGCATAGCCGGGTGCTGGAAACCCACCCGCAGTGGGTGACCGATGGCGTGATTACAGGCGCCTATCCGATGGTGACGTTGCCCGAGAGTGCGCATTTCCGTGCCAAAATTGGTTTCATTGCGGCCTCGAATGGCAGTTGTGGTGGCGGTGACGTGGTTTTCCGCTTGCTGCTGCGCACGGTCAATGTTGCACCACACCCTGTGGGCGAGTGGCACAAAACCTGTACGGGGGCGTTGCAATCTGTAGAGATTGACCTTTCGGCATATCATGGTCAAGCGGTGATGTTCTATCTTCAGGTTGACGCCAACGGCAGTTCCGGGCAGGATTGGGCTGTCTGGGTTGATGCGGTGGTCGCCACCCCGTAAGGCGAGGTTTAGCGGTGATCCAGTGAGCCCCTGCGAAAGCAGGGGCTTGTTGTTTGAACGCTTGTGAATGATGCCATCAGATGGTTTGGTGGTATCATTAGAACGTCACTGTTCAGATTGCCTGCAAGGGAGCAAAGGGCGCAAAGCAAATTTCTGTGTTTTTGGGTGCTTCTGTGCTTTCTGTGGTTTTCGCTTTGCGTTTTTTTTACCCAGGTTGAACAGTTACATTAGTAGGAGTTACGCAGTTCCTTCCCTTTATGTCACCGCGAGGCGGTCGTAGACCGCCGAAGCGGTCTCCTCCACCGTCTGGGAGATGGCTTCGCCGCCTATGGCGGCTCGCCATGACATGAAAACGAGCGCTTCTACGAGCAACTGCGTAAGTCCTAATTATTGGACTTTTGACAAAATAGGTGGAACTGTGTCAATCTATGGGTATGGACAACACTCACGATTTAACACAGTTCCGGCAACAAGTGTACCAGAAC
>JALVOR010000060.1 GCA_027026295.1 Anaerolineales bacterium
CGAGGTAGCGCAACTGCCGCCAGCGGAGCGGGAAAAAGCCGTGAAACGGCTTATCGTGGTGGACGTCACCAGGCCGGAAGTCACGCCCATGAACCTGCTCACCCTGCCCGATTATTCCTGGGCAGGCGGCGCGCTGGTGGAACTTGGGCGACGCATCTGGGAAGACTACTGGGGGCCGCGTATGCAGGCCGCCTTGCTCGGCCTGTTTCGCTTAGGGCACGCCTGGAACATGCACCGGCCAGACGCCAAGATGGGGCTTATCCACACCATCTTCATGGCCTACAACAAAGACTTCCGTGAAATCGCCATGCAGTACCTGCGCCCTGATGAGCGGGTGAACACCCTCGCCCTGACTGCGCTTTTGGGGCAGATGGAAGGCAACGGAAGCAAATCGTGGCTCACCGAAGTTATTTCACCAGTGATTTCTAAACTCATGGCAATGGAAATGTCGCCCTGGCTTTTCGACGCTCTGCATCGTGACCGCTTCGTGGACATGCAGCGGTGGATACAGGAACGGTACTGGATTGTCCTGCGGCTTTCCACCGGCGAGATGGGACGCCCGGCTGCCCGGATTGCCGCTGCCATGCTCTACAACGTCTTCGAGGCCGTGTACCGCAAGACGGTGACCGCCCAAGACCCCAAGCCGTTCTATGTCGTCGTGGACGAAGCCCAGGAAGTCGCCGCCGGCATGAAACTGGAAAATCCCCTCGCCGAGGGCGGCAAATTCGGGATGCGGGTATTCGTACTCACCCAGTCCCTGACCATGCTCCGGCAGATTGAAGGCTTCGAGAGCGTGGTACAGGCATTGTTGGCCAACACCAGCACGCAAATGTTCTTCTCCCCCGACCCGGACGACCGCGACATCATCGAGAAGACCCTCAGCACCTACGCCCGCTATGGGCGCATCACCTTTGACCTGCCCAGTTTGCAATGCTGGCTGCGGGCGCGCCTGGAAGGCCGCTGGCAGCCGCCCGCGCTGGTGCGCGTCAATCCGCTGGTATCGGCTGACCTTACCCGGGTAAATGCCCTGATTGATGAAGTCATCGCCGCCCACCCGGACGACTATGCCCCGGTGGAGGAACGCGGGCAGAACATCGTGGACGCGCTGCTCAAACTGCTGCCGCCGTCCCAGCAGGCCATGTTGGGTTTTGCCCTCAGCGAAGATGATGAGGAAGCCGCCGAGATGATTGCGAAAAACACCACACCCCCACCGGAAGACGACCGCCTGGGACTGTAACGAGGTTGACTTATGCGCCTGAACACCATCGGCACACATACCGGCCACCAAATCTTCGGCACTTTTTCTGCCGTGCCTACATTGTTCTGGCAAGGCAGTCTCACCCTTGTTGCCGCGCCGCCCGGTGTAGGAAAGACCTCCTGGGCGTTGGACATGGTGGCCGACGCCGCCGCCCAGGGCGTGCCCGCGGCTATCGGCTGCTACGAACACACCGAGCGGGAACTTGCCGAGCGGTTACGCCAGCAGGCGGCAGGCAAGGTTTTTGGGCCGCATCCCGAAGACCCCAATGACATCTACGCCCCCGCCGTGGAGCAAATGCTGGCGCGGGCCGGAAATGCGGCGTTGTTGTATCTCAACAGCGAAACCGACACGCTACGCACTTTCGAAGACATGCTCCTGCACGACGAGGGCTTTCCCCCCGACGGCCCGGCGTTGGTGGTGCTGGACTACATCCAGCGCGCGCCGGTGGTCAACCGCATGGGGCAGTTGATTACAGACGACACCCGCGCCGGGGAAGCCGCCGCCGCGCTTAAGCGCATGGCGTTAGAACACGGTTGGGGCGTGGTGGGCATCTCGGCAATGGAAAAGACCTCGTTCACCCCCGGCGACCTGGAATTGCTCCGCACCAACCCTGAACAAACACTGGCTACCCTTTTGGGCGACGAGCGGCTGGTTTACGAGGCCGACCGCGTCTTCGTGCTCTACCGCCTGGAAACGCTGTCCTGCGGCTGCTGCTACCGCTGGGCGCGCCTGACCGCCAAGAACCGGTTAGGGCAAACGGGGCTTGATGAGGTGCTTTTCTGGGGCCAGCGCACTTTGGCTACGCTGCCTTCAACAGAAACCCTCGCAGACAAAGGAGCGCAGTAATGGTGATGACCTTCGCCGGTGTAGGGCTTGTCATGGCCGGGTGGGGCTGCGGCGGTGCGTGCATCCGTACCGTTCTGGCGT
>JALVOR010000061.1 GCA_027026295.1 Anaerolineales bacterium
GGCGCTGTTAGGGCGGGTGCTCATCGCCCGCAGCCGCGCCGCCGCCCGGCGCATTCTGCACCACCTGCCCGCCGATGCCTGGGTGGTCACTTTAGAAGGCGAAGCCTTCTCGCCCCAGGGCATGGTGAGCACTGGCAAGCCCGCCGGCGGGGCAACCCTGCGCCGCACCCGCGAACGCCGCGAACTTGCCGCCCAACTGGAAGCCTTGCAAGCCAAAGCCGAGCGCCTGAAGGCTGAACTAAAAGCCGCCGAACAGGCCGCCGCCCGCGCCCGGGAAGCCGCCCAGGCCGCCACCGCAGGGCTTACCCGCGCCCAAAACGAAGAGCGCACCGCCGCCCAAGCCGAGCGCCGCGCCCGGCAGGAAGCCCAGCAGGCCCAACGGGCGCTGGAAATCCACCAGAGCGACCTGAAACGCCTGCAAGACGAACAAACCGCCCTGGAAGACGAAGCCGCCGACCTGCAGCGCCAGTGGCAGGCGTTAGACGCCGATTTCCAGGCCGCCCGCCAGACCGTGCGCGAGCACCAGCGCGCTCTGCACGCTTTAGACACCGCCGAAGCCAACGCCCGGGAAGCCCACTGGAGCACCCAGGTCGCCCTCGCCGCGCAGGCACTGGAAGCCGCCCAGCGCCGCCTGCAAGAGCAGCAGCACGCGCTGGATTCCCTGCAACAGCAATTGCAGGCCCGGGAAAAGCGCCTGCAGGAAGCCGCGGCGCAAATCGAAGCCCTTGATACCCAGCGCCACAAGCAGCAGGCCGAAACCCGTCGCCTGGAAGCCGAAATCAACCGCCTGAACGGGCAAATCGCCCCTCTGCAAAACGCCCTGCAAGCCGACCGGCAACGCCTCGAGGCGCTGGAAACCGAAGCAGAGCGCATCGCCCAGGCTGTGCACATCGCCGAGCGGCACCACACCCAGGCGCAACTGGCGCTGACCCGCGCCCAGGAAGCATTGGACAACCTCCGCCGCCACATCGAAGAGGATTTGGGGCTGGTCGCGCTGGACTACGAACCCAAGGTAGCCGGCCCCCAACCCCTGCCGCTGGAAGGCATGGTCGGTCGCCTGCCGCGGGTGGCTTCCCTGCCCGAGGGGCTGGAAAAGCGCATCAAGGAACGCCGCGCCCAACTGCGCCGCCTGGGGCCGGTCAACCCCGAAGCGGAGCAGGAATACAAAGAGGTGCAGGAGCGCCACGACTTCCTCACCGCCCAACTGGAAGACCTGCGCAAAGCCGAAACCGACATCCGGCAGGTGATCAGCGAACTGGAAACCCTGATGGAAGAGGCCTTCCGCAAGACCTACGCGGTGGTCAACCGGGAATTCAGCGCCATCTTCACCCGCCTGTTCGGCGGCGGCACCGCCAGCCTGATGCTCACCGAAGCCGAAGACATCACCCACACCGGCGTGGAAATCGAAGCCCGCCTACCCGGCAAGCGCGCCCAGCGGCTGGCGATGCTTTCCGGCGGCGAGCGCAGCCTGACCGCCGTGGCGCTCATCTTTGCCCTGCTGAAGGCTTCCCCCACACCCTTCTGCGTGCTCGACGAGGTGGACGCCATGTTAGACGAGGCCAACGTCGGGCGCTTCCGCGGCCTGCTGGAAGAACTCAGCGAGCACACCCAGTTCGTCATCATCACCCACAACCGCAACACCGTGCAGGCCGCCGAGGTGATTTACGGCGTGACGTTGGCTCCCGACGCCACTTCGCAGGTGATGAGCCTGAAACTGGATGAAGTGGCGAAGATGAAGGGGCTGCGGTAGGGAAAAGTTGCCTCGCTACTTCGTTACGTCGTCGCGAGGTGCAAGCAAAATGTGTAGCAATGGCCGCCCTGTTATGGGGTGAGGGCAAGACAACGCTTCTGCGTAACTGCTCAACTCCGGCAAGGAGAAACCACAAAACCACAGAGAACACCGAAGCGCCACAGAATCAATTCGTGGCGCCCGCAGCAATGCTTTGCGCTCTTTGCAATCTTTGCGACTCAGACTCTATCCGAAAAATATCGTGGTGGTGTCATTGCGAGCCTCCCTCGCTACGCTCGGCGCAGGCTCCGGGGCGAAGCAATCCCCCTTTTTATCGGTCAGGAGACTGCTTCGGCGGGCTTCGTCATTGCTCAGCCCGCCTCGCGGTGACACATCCACCCATTGTCGCGCGCGGTCGGGGTTTCCGGCATCTCTGCTGGTATAATCTT
>JALVOR010000062.1 GCA_027026295.1 Anaerolineales bacterium
CGTAACTGGAAGCAAGGGTTCCGCGACCAAGTCATGGAAACCTGTTGTGGCTTGCACAACTTCCGATTGAACTTCAGACCCTGGCACTATGACCCTGTCCCTACTTAAACCGTGATAATGTCTAATACTCTATAAACCCCACAGGCTCTTCCCACAGAAGTTTATCAAACAGCCCCTTCCCTGCCAAAAGGAACACAAACACGCCGTACCCCAGGCCCAGCACCGCGTACCCGCCGATGATGGCGGGCATGTGCTGGCCGGAAAGCAGCGCAATGATAATGCCGCTTACAAGGCAAACTCCTTCCGAGGTCAAAATGAGGACAAACCGTCCCCCGCGCCACCCCACCTTGTCTTGTTCCATCAAAGATTTCCTCAACGACCGAGCGCGGGCAGCGCCCCTGAGCAGCATAACAAGCCCCCCTAAATCTGCCAAAACCCACCAGAGGCCAAGCCCCAACCCCAACGCCCCCGGCAGCATAAAAAAGCCCACCAAAGCGGCAGCCGCCGAGTGGGGCACCAACCAGCGCGACAAAGCCACACCAGCGAGGCTTCCCCCCATGGTCAACGACAACAGCACAGCACCCGTCAGCAAAAATTCCGACATAATGCCATCCTTTCACTCAACGCGCTTTGCCTTTGGGTGCAACCGCCTGCCCCACTGTGCAAAGAAAAACACGAACGCCGGCAGGCAACCCCGCCATCAATCGGCCAGACGCTCCACCACCCAAAAGTGCGAAAGCCCGAACCAGCGCAACGGGGTGCGTTCCAGGGCCTGTAGGAAAGCACGCAGCAGCCGCCCGGCCCGGGGGAAGCGGGCGATGATGTTGTCGTACGCGCCGAAAACCACCGTACGGTGCACGAAGCGCACCGGCAGGTCGGCAAACAGCCGTTCCAGATCGCGGCGGGTGTAAACGCGCACGTGGGGCGCGAGTTTGTCGCGCAGGCGGCGGGGCAGGTAGTTGACCAGGGGCTTGTTGCCGAAGTGATACTGCCCCCGCCAGTAAACCCCGTGGGTTTCGAAGGGGTAGCCGCGGTTGGGGCAGAACAACACCAGCCGCCCGCCGGGTTTGAGGGCGCGCACCATTTCCCGCACGGCCGCGGCGTCGTCGGCGACGTGCTCAATGACCTCGTGGCTCAAAATCAGGTCGAAGGTCGCCGCGGGAAAGGGTAGCGCCTCGCCCGCAGCGTTCACGATGTGGGGGTTACGAGCATGGGCTTCACGGGCGCGGGTGAAGTCGTATTCCAGCCCCACCACCGTGCCGCCGTGCGCGGCCAGTTTTTCCACGTACATGCCCACGCCGCAGCCGTTTTCCAGCACCATGCCGCGCCCGCGCCCTTCGGCAAAGCGCAAAATCATTTCCAGGCGGCGCTGCTGCCCGGCGCGCCAGACATACGAAGGCTCGCCCAGGCAGGCGGCGCGAGTGGGAGTGTCGATGGAAGGCATAGGGAAATTGGGTATTAGGGATTAGGGATTAGGTTAGCGAGGCGTTGCGAGGCCAGGCGGCAGTATTCGGGCACCACATCGTAGCCCACCCATCGCCGCCCGTGGCGGGCTGCCGCCACCAGCGTGCTGCCGGAACCGGCGAAGGGGTCAAGCACTACATCATCTACGAAGGCATACAGCCGCACCACCCGCTCGGCCAGCGCCACCGGAAACGGCGCCGGATGCCCCACCCGCCGCGCCGATTCCGGCGGAATACGCCACACCGAGGTGGTGGCTTCCAGGAACTCGTCGCGTCCAATGTCAGAGCGGCCTTTTTCGGAGCGGGTGGGCGAGAGTTTCGCCATCACCAGCAGATATTCGTGCACATCGCGCAGGCGGGGCGCTTTGGCGCTTTTCCAGGAACCCCACGCGCAACTGCTCCCCGCCCCCTCGGCTTTCTGCCAGATGATTTCGCCCATCGGCAGGAAACCGACTTCCAGATGCACCTGCCAGAACAGCGCGGTGAGGGGAATGTAGGGCGTGCGCCCCAAATTGGCGATATTGACCACATAGCGCCCGCCGGGCACCAGCACCCGCCAGACTTCCCGCGCCACTCGCCCGATGAGCGCCAGGTACTCTTCCAGGCCCAGGTCGTCGTCGTAATCTTTGCCGACGTTGTAAGGCGGCGAGGTGAACGCCAGCCCCACCGCGTTGTCGGGAATTTCGGGCATGGCTTCGGCGGAATGGCAATAGACCCGGTTTTGGCGATCTTCCCACGCGGCGGAAGGCGTCACGGGGATGGCACGCAGCGCCTTTGGCGGCAGCGGCGCGGGCACGCCCGCCGTGGCATACAGGCGGCGGGCGTAAAAAGCCGAGGCGTCGTGGCCTTCCCGGCTGCCGGCGCCAAAGGTACGGGTGGTGGTGCGCTTGCGGCGGGAATCAGGCATGGCCGTACAACTGGCGGTGCACAATGCTCAGCGCCCGCACCTGCTCGGCGGCGTGGTACGAGGAGCGCACCAGGGGGCCGCTTTCTACCCACTTGAAGCCGATTTCCAGGCCGTATTCCTGCAACTCGGCAAATTCTTCGGGGGTGTAATAGCGGTCAATGGGCAGGTGCCTGCGGCTTGGCTGCAGGTACTGGCCGATGGTGAGGATGTCCACGCCCCAGGAACGCAGGTCACGCATGGTTTCCTTCACCTCGTCCATGGTTTCGCCCAGCCCCACCATGATGCCCGACTTGGTGAGCACATCGGGGTCGAGGCGCTTGGCGTTGACCAAGGTGGCGCGAGCCCAGGCGTAGTTATCCTGCGGCTGCACGGTCTTGAACAGGCGCTTCACGGTTTCCACATTGTGGTTGAGGATTTCCGGGCGGGCTTCCATCACGATGCGCAGGGCTTCGATGCGTCCCTTGAAATCGGGAATGAGCACCTCCACCGAACAACCCGGCAGCAGTTCGCGAATGCGGCGGATGACCATCGCGAAAATGGGTGCGCCGCCGTCGCGGCGGTCGTCGCGGGTGACGCTGGTGATGACCGCGTGGCGCAGGCTCATCGTCTTCACCGCCTGGGCGACGCGCTCGGCTTCCATCCAGTCCATCGGAAGGGGCTTGCCATGCTTGACATCGCAAAAGCCGCAGGTGCGGGTACACACATCGCCCAGCAGCAGGAAAGTGGCCGTGCCCGCGCCCCAACACTCGCCCAAGTTGGGACACATGGCCTCTTCGCAAACCGTGTGCAGGGCGTGGCCGCGCATCAGGTGGCGAATTTCGGCAACGGTTTCGCCCACGGGGGCGCGCACTTTCAGCCACGGCGGGCGGCGCTTGGGGGTGGTATCCACAACAACAGGATTGACACGGGCACGGGTGGGGGTAACAGACATAAAGGCGTCCCTCCAACGACATTTTCGATGCTTCGTCATTCTACCACAAGGAAACCTTCCTTCTTTTACACCGTCCTCGCTGCCCGGCACCTATGTCAGGGCTTTTTAAGAAAACCTTGTGCAAAAGCGCGCGTTTCCTTGACGCTTCACCGAAGGTCGTCTATAATTACGCCCGCTGGAAGTAAGACACACATTGCGGGGTGGAGCAGTGGAAGCTCGTCGGGCTCATAACCCGAAGGTCGCAGGTTCGAATCCTGCCCCCGCTACCTGAAAAAGCCGCCCAAAACGGGCGGCTTTCGCTATTCTGGGGAACCACAGAAGCATCGCCGAAAACACAGAAACGGCAATTCGGGAAGCGTTACTTCGTCAATTCGTAACTTCGTCAAATAGATCACGGATAACCCAGATAGCCACGGGCACCCACGGATTTTTGAAACACCATACCGCCAAATAAGGTGAGGCGGCATCCCACCCTACAACCCCATCTCATCAGCCCTTCGGTGTTTTCCGTGCCTTCTCTGTGTTCTCTGTGTTTCCCGCCAGCCTCATTGCGGCTTCTCGTTGGGGCTGAACAGGACGTGTTATCTTTGCAACTCCGGCGGCCTGCTACCGCCCCAAAATCGCGTCGGTCATGCGGGCGATGCCCAACATAACTGCCGTTCCGACCATTGAGAGACGCTTATGCGCGCTAAAAGTCGTTTATGGGCGGGCTGGGCGGAGAGCATGACCCGCTCCTTTGCCCTCACGCAGCCGCTGCGTTGTAAGCGACAAGTTTGTTCCAATCTATCTACCCGGTGGGCAAACAAAACTCTTGCAACAATTCCAGGCTAAACTGGTTCACCAGAGCGGCATACGCCTCTTGAAATTCCTCATTCCTCTCTTTGGCCCGATAGCCTAAAGGTTTGATAATATCCAGATACAGCCGCTCATTGCCTGAGACAAGTTCCCAAAAGCGTTGTCCACAATACTTGAAGTAATCTCCCTTGTCGGGCTTGCTGTCCTTCCCGTAGGCGCAACCGTTGACTGCCTGAATGGGCATGGTAAAGCCCTTATTCTGCCGTAATCGTTTGGCCGCCTGTTTGAAATTGCGGCGCATTCGCTCGATCTGGCTGTGGTTTCCCCAATTTGGCCCCGATTTAATCGAGACGATATAGTACACACCGCTTCGTTGAAATTCCAGGTCAATTCCTTCGGCCGTGGATTTGTGTCCGCCAAATACTTGCTCACAAACGAAGATGCTCAGGTCTTCCAAAAATTCACCAAAAAGCGTTTCTTCTTGCGAAGACAAATGGGCGTCCAAAATTCCTTTCACCAATGCCTCTGCCGTCAAAATGTTCTTAGCACGGAACAAATAAGGGTTTTTCCGCTTCAAAATTCTACGCAGGCTCAGTTTTTTGAGGCTCTCTAAACGGCGTTGATGAAAAACAGAGATGTGCGAAGCGACATATTGCTCCACCAACTCAAGATCGAGGGGTTTGCCCGTCATCGTACACTCCTTCAGGCTCCAAAAGGTACGGCTGCATAGATGCCAAAGCACGCTGTACCATTTCGTAGTATTCGGGCATAATATCGATGCCAATGGAATTGCGGCGCAAGCGATAGGCTACCTTTAAAGTCGTTCCCGACCCCATAAAAGGGTCTAACACCCAATCTCCCTCTCTGGTAAACAATTTTATGAAAAATTCGGGCAACGCCTCAGGGAAAACAGCACTATGGCGGCGATTTCTTGTCTCTGTTGCCAAATGTAATACATTGGTGGGATACACCATCTCTCTGCCTACCCAATTTGCTACCCGTTTTCCAAAACCACTCCCCACCCGCGAGACGTCGCGCACCTTATCTGTTGGGCTCAACCTCCGCAGGCGTTTTTGTGCCCAATCGCCCACCGGTATCATGACTGCTTCCTGATACATATTGAACTTACGCTGTTTATTGAACTGTAACAACCGCTCCCATGCATCCCGAAAACGATTGGGCCATTTACCGGGATATGAGTTTTTCTTATGCCAAATAAATTCTTCTGTCCAAAGCCATCCTTGCTGTCGCATAGCAAGGATAAGTTCTAACACGTAAGTGTGGCGTTCCCCATTGACAACCCGTTCTTTGATATTGAGGATGAACGTCCCTGTAGGCTTCAATACCCGCTTGATTTCGGCACTAATTGGCAGAAACCATGCAACATAATCATCTGGTGCAACGCCGCCATAGGTATGTTTGCGCCTGTCCGCGTAAGGAGGCGAAGTGACGACCAGATCAATTGAGTCATCAGGCAAGGTTTTCAACACTTCCCTGCAATCGCCTAACATTGGTTTTGCGACAATGCCCATATCATCCGCTCCAAGCATAAGACAATAGAATTTTGTCTACGCCTTTTTAGTATACCAAACCGCGCGGCTTCTCCAAAGTTCAAAACAGCGAAACGCTTACCTGCAAAATGAGTGTTTCCTTCTAAACGCAAGGTAACTGTTCAGTCTTTGGAAAACAGCCCACGGATGGGCGGGTAGACGCGGATTTTTGGGCGCCGAGGGCGCCAGAAGAAGCACCCGAGTAACCAAGCAACCACCTACCCAGCCCTTTAGCACCTTGCCTCTTCCCGCATCCCGGCTCACGCCTTGACCTTCCGCTTTCTGTGTCTTCTGTGGTTTTCTGCCTGCCTCATTCGTAGCGTCTCTTTGAGACTGAACAGTTACAACGCAAGGCGTATATTGCAGGGAAACCTGCGTTCACCCACTGCCATTGGCGGCATTAGCAGCCCACCGCCCCAAAATCGCGTCGGTCATGCGCGCCACCTGCACCATGAAGGCCACATCGTGGACGCGCACGATGTCTGCCCCGCGGACGATGCCCACCGCCACCGCGGCAGCAGTGCCCGCGAGGCGCTCTTCCGGGGGCAGGTTGAGCGTGTAGCCGATGAACGATTTGCGCGAAACGCCCAGCAGCAAGGGGAAGCCGAGGGCGCGGATTTCGTCTAAGCGGTTCACCAGTGCCAGGTTTTGCTCCACCGTCTTGCCGAAGCCGATGCCGGGGTCGAGGATGATGCGCTCGTCGGGGATGCCCGCCTGCCGCGCTAACGCCACGCTTTCCAGCAGTTCGGCCTTCACCTCGGCGAGTAAATCGGTGTAGGCCACGCCCACATAGCGCCCGCCGAGGCGTTCCCGCACCTCGGCGTTTTGCGGCGTGCTGCGGTTGTGCATCAGCACCGCCCACGCACCGTGGCGGGCAATCACTTCGGCCATGCGCGGGTCGGCGCGCAGCCCCCACACATCGTTGACCATGCCAGCGCCGGCTTCCAGCGCGGCTGCGGCCACCGGGGCTTTGTAGGTATCCACCGAAATCAGCACGTTGGGGAACTTGGCGGCTAACGCCCGCACCACGGGCACCACGCGGGCGGCTTCCTCTTCGGCGGAAACCGGCTGCGCGCCCGGGCGGGTACTCTCCCCGCCGACGTCCAGAATGTCCGCCCCCGCGGCGACGAATTCGCGCGCTTGAGCGAG
>JALVOR010000063.1 GCA_027026295.1 Anaerolineales bacterium
GTCAACCCCCAGCAGGTGGACGGCCAAATTGAGGGCAGCGTGGTGCAGCCCTTGGGCTGGACGCTGATTGAGAATTTCATCCAGCAGGGCGGCTATGTGGTCACCGACCGACTTTCCACCTACCTCATCCCCTCGGTAAAAGACGTGCCCCCGCGCATTCGCCCGCTGATTTTGGAATACGCCGACCCGCGCGGCCCCTATGGCGCGCGCGGTATGGGCGAAATGCCCTTCCTGCCGGTTGCCCCCGCGGTGATGCACGCCATGCGCCACGCGGTGGGCGTGTGGTATCACGACTTCCCGCTGACCGGCGAGCGGGTGCTGGCCGGCTTGCCCGCCGGGGAAGGAGCATAAGCCCATGTCCCCTGTCGCCAACCCCTCCGCCGGCACGTGGGTCGATTTACCCCACGGCCGCACGTGGTACGAACTCGACGGAGCCAAAAACGGCGCACCCGTCGTGCTGGTGCATGGTTTTTCTATCCCTGCTTGCGTGTGGGATGGCACGTTCGAGCACCTTGCGCAGGCAGGTTTCCGGGTGCTGCGCTATGACCTTTACGGGCGGGGCAGGTCAGCCCGACCCGAAAATTGCGATTACGGCCTGAATTGCTACGTCGAGCAACTGCATGCCCTGCTGGACGCCATCCCTCTGCGCACGCCGGCAGGGCTGGTAGGGCTTTCCATGGGCGGCCCCATTGCGGCTGCCTTTGCTACACGATACCCTGCTCGTGTGCGTACCGTGGCTTTCATTGACCCGGTGGTGACAGGCGTCAACCTTTCGTGGCAACAGCGCCTGTCGGGCCTGCCCATCATCGGGGAACTCCTGCTGCGCCTGAAAGGGAAACAGGCCCTGAGCGAGGGCATCGCCAGCGATTTCCACCGTCCCGAGCGCATGCCCGCCGACCTGCCAGAACGCTTCCGTGCGGTAATGGACGACGGCTTCTTCCACGCACTCCACCTGAGCATGCGCAACGGCATGTTGGGCGACCATCAAGCCGTCTTCCAGCGGCTGCACGACGTCCTGCTGCCCGTCTTCGCCATCTGGGGCAAGGAAGACACCCTTGTGCCGCCTTCGCAGGCCGATGTTTTGCGCGCCCTGGCGCCTCGCACGCAGGTCTATACGATCCCCGAAGCCGGGCACATGCCCCACCTGGAAAACCCCGAAAAAGTCAATCCTCTGCTGAGCAGTTTTCTCACACCCTGACCTCAAGGAGATACTATGGCATACCGTTACGTCGTTCTGGGCGCAGGGCGCCAGGGCGCTGCTGCAGGCTACGACCTTGCCAGCCGCGGCAACGCCGCGCAGGTAGTCATGGCCGACGCCGACGCTGCCCGCGCCAAAGACACTGCCCAACGCATCAACACCCTGCTGGGGAAGGAAATTGCCTCGCCCGCCGTGGTTGACGCTTCCGACAGCAACGCTTTGCGCCGCCTGCTGGAACCCGCCGATGGCGTGCTCAGCGCGGTGCCCTATTTCTTCAACCTGGGCATCACCCGCGCCGCCATCGCCAGCCGCACCCATATGACCGACATCGGCGGCCACACCCAGACCGTTTTCGAGCAACTGGCGTTGGACGAGGACGCCCGCGCCGCAGGCATCAGCATCGTGCCCGACTGCGGCATGGGCCCCGGCCTGATCAACACCATCGGCGCGTATCTGGTGGAAGCCTTCGACCAGCCGCGCGAAGTCCGCATTTATGACGGCGGCCTGCCCCAACACCCCCAACCGCCGTGGAACTATGCCCTGACTTTCCACATCAACGGCCTGACCAACGAATATTACGGCACCACCACCTTGCTCATCGACGGTGAACTCACCGAAGTGGAAGGGCTGACGCAGTACGAGCGGCTGGAAATTCCCCCGTTGGGCGAACTGGAAGCCTTCATCACCACCGGCGGCGCTTCCACCGCCCCGTGGACCTTCCACGGTCGGCTGCAGACCTACATCAACAAAACCCTGCGCTATCCGGGGCACTACGAGTGGTTTCTGGCCTACAAAATCTTAGGGCTGTTCGACGAAGCGCCCATCACGGTGGAAGGCTGCACCCTGTCCCCGCGTACTTTCTACCATGCGCTGCTGGCGCCGAAAATCACTGCGCCGGAGGGCTTGCGCGACCTGGCCGTCATCCACGCCATCGGCCGCGGCAGGCGCAACGGGCAGGAAGCCGAGACCGTGGTCGACGTGCTGGACTATTACGACGAAGCCACCGGCTTCCGGGCCATGGAACGCCTGACTGGCTGGCACGCCGCGGCGATGCTGATTTTCCAGGTCAGCGGGCAGGTGCCCGCGGGTGCGGTGCCCCAGGAAACCGCGGTGCCCCCCGCGACCATGCTCGATGCCTTTCGCGAGCGAGGAGTCTCCATCAAAGTCACGCATTCCCCCCAAGCGTAACCAACAACCGAAGCACGATCGAAAAAACGGGCAGGAGGTTTCCTGCCCGTTTTTTCGCGTCTGGCTTTGCGGGAAACCGGACGACAAACAGCGCATAACAATGGACACTCGCCATTTTTTCACACCAAGGAATCAGAATCACCGGGCGCTTTCATCATTCTCTCATCCAAAGATACGAAAATCTACATAGCCGCTTAACAGGTCAATGGCTATAATGAGCACAGGGAACCATGTCGGAACACAGTGTCGCCGCACCACTACCATCAGGAGTTGCCATGAACGTCATTTCCCTGCTCTCAACGCTGGTTACGCTGGCCTTTGCCGCCTCGGTGCTGAACCGTTACCACCTGAAAGGCGGCAACCACCTGCTCTGGTGGGGCATGGGGCTGGCATGGTATGGCCTGGGCACGCTTTCGGAAGTCATCCTCGGTGCGGGCTTCAACCCGTGGGTGCTCAAATTGTGGTATCTCAGCGGTGCCATGCTCACCGCTGCGTGGTTAGGCCAGGGCACGGTCTTCCTGCTGGTGCGGCACAAGGGCTGGGCAAAGTGGAGCGCGTGGGTGCTGCTGGCCGTGTCGGCGCTGGCCGCGGCGCTGGTTCTTTCGGCAAGCATTCTGCCCGCGGCGGCCCACTACCACCCCGACGTGCCGGTTTCCTCGCAGTACCGCGAAATGATGAGCCGCTCGGGGCTGATGATTGCCCTCACCATTGTGCTCAACATCTACGGCAGCCTCACGCTCATCGGCGGGGCACTGTATTCCGCCTACCTCTTCTGGCGGAAAAAGGTGCTGGCTTCCCGCATGTGGGGGAACGTCTTGATCGCCGCCGGTGCGATGAGCCCCGCCATCGGGGGTTCGCTGCTGCGCGCTAGGCTGGGCGACTGGCTGTACGTCAGCGAATTCCTCGGCGCGGTGCTGATGTATCTCGGCTTCTGGCTGGCAGTCAAGGACAGACCGGCAAAGAAAGTATGAAACCACTGGGAAATCATCCAACGAGCCCGAAAACAAACACCGCCCCATCTCTGGGGCGGTGTTTTTGTCACTCGCCAGGCGGTTTCACAACATGGGTTTATAGCGCCGCAGGCGCAAACTGTTGCTCACCACGAAGACGCTGGAAAAGCCCATCGCGCCCGCGGCGAGGATGGGATGCAACAACCCTGCCGCCGCGGCGGGGATGAGCACCACATTGTAGAAGAACGCCCAGAACAGGTTTTGCTTGATGGTGCGCACGGTGCGGCGGGAAAGGTGAATGGCCCGCGGCACGCCCCGCAGGTCGCCGCTGATGAGGGTGACGGGCGCGGTGGCCATGGCCACATCGGTGCCGGTGCCAATCGCCATCCCCACATCGGCCTGGGCCAACGCCGGGGCATCGTTGATGCCGTCGCCGACCATAGCGACCACCTCGCCTTCTTCCTGCAGGCGCTTGATTTCGCCCGATTTGCCGTCGGGCAGCACCTCGGCCAGCACGCGGTCAATGCCGATTTGCCGCGCGATGGCTTCTGCCGTACGGCGGTTGTCGCCCGTCATCATCGCAACTTTCAGACCCAGGCGGTGCAATGCCTGCACGGCTTCGGCGGAATGCGCTTTGACGGTATCGGCCACAGCAATCACCCCGCGCGCCGCACCGTCCACGGCGACGAACATTGCCGTTTTTGCTTCTTCTTCCAGCCGCCGGGCGGCGTCGGCCAGCCCTTCCAACGGGATGCCGCGGGCTTCCATCATGCGGCGGTTGCCAACCATCACAGTGCGGCCATCCACCTCGGCGGCTACGCCGTGCCCCACCTCGGCGCGGAAGCCGCCCACCTCGCCCAACGCCAGGCCGCGGTTGCCCGCTTCCGCCCAGATGGCTTCCCCAAGGGGGTGCTCACTGCCCTGCTCCACCGAGGCAGCAAGGCGCAGCAATTCATCTTCGCCGATGCCTTCCGCCACGATGTCGGTCACGGCGGGCTGGCCGCGGGTGATGGTGCCGGTTTTATCCAGCACGACCATGGTCAGGTGTCCGGCGCGTTCCAGCGCCTCGCCCGACTTGAACAGGATGCCCTGCTCGGCGCCCTTGCCCGCCCCGACCATCACGGCGGTGGGCGTTGCCAGCCCCATCGCGCACGGGCAGGCAATCACCAGCACGGCCACCATGTTCACCAGGGCGCGGGTGAAGGCGTTGGTGGTCGCCCCCGCTGGCAGGGGGATGAAAAAGTACCAGACCACAAAGGTCAGCACCGCCAGGCCGATGACCGTGGGCACGAAAACCGCCGAAACCCTGTCGGCGAGTTGCTGAATGGGGGCTTTGGAACCCTGCGCTTCTTCCACCAGGCGCACGATTTGCGCCAGCGCGGTGTCGCGCCCCACTTTGGTGGCTTCCATTTTGAGGCGCCCCAGTTTGTTGAGCGTCGCGCCGACCACCGGGTCGCCGGCGGCCTTTTCCACCGGCAGCGACTCGCCCGTAATCATGGATTCGTCCACCGCCGAGCGGCCTTCTATCACCACGCCGTCCACGGGAATTTTCTCACCCGGGCGCACGATGACCACATCGCCCACGACAACCTCTTCCACCGGCACATCCACTTCGCGGCCATCCCGCACCACGCGGGCGGTCTTCGCCTGCAGGCTCATCAGTTTGCGAATGGCTTCGGAAGTGCGGCCTTTGGCTTTGGCTTCCAGGTACTTGCCAATGCGGATGAGGGTGATGATGGTCGCCGAGGTTTCAAAGTAGAGATGGCCGGGGAGCAGGTTCAGCAGGACGGCCAGCGAGTAAAAGTAGGCCACGGACGAGCCGAGGGCCACGAGCACATCCATGTTCGCCGCGCCGTTGCGGAGCGCCTTGTAGCCGCCTTCGTAGTATTGCCAGCCGACGTAAAACTGCACCGGCGTGGCGAGGGCAAAGAACACCCAGCCCCACCACGGCGCCTGCGCCACGGCTGCCGGAAGCAGACCGAAGTCGCGCCCCATGGAAATCAGGAAAAGCGGCAGGGTGAGGAAGACACCCGTCCACAGCAGGCGGCGCTGGCGGGCGATTTCTTGCTGGCGAATGCGCGCTTCCACATCCTCGCCTGCTTCTTCGGCGGTCGCGACTTCAAAACCGGCGCGAGCGACGGCCTGCCGCAGTTCGGCCTGGCTGACCACGGTGGGGATGTAGCGGATGAGCACCCGCTCGCTGGCGAGGTTGGCATTGGCTTCCAGCACGCCGTTCGAGCCGCGCA
Source organism: Anaerolineales bacterium (assembly GCA_027026295.1). Classification (GTDB taxonomy): domain Bacteria; phylum Chloroflexota; class Anaerolineae; order Anaerolineales; family DRMV01; genus DRMV01. The sequence goes on from JALVOR010000063.1 coordinate 5,583, forward strand.
GGGCTTTTTCAAGGCGGCGGGCGTCGTTGTCGTCGCCGATGCCCTGCACCAGCCAGTTGGCTTCGCCGGTGGCGACATCGTAACCGGCGCGGCGGACGCGGTTGATGAGGTCTTCCAGCCCGGCCGCGGCGGGGTCGAAGGCTACCGTGGCGCGCTCAGAGGCCAGGTTGACCACGGCCTCGGCCACCCCGGGGACCTTCTTCAAATTGCGCTCTACCGTGGCAACACAGTTGGCGCAGGTCATGCCCGTGATGGGCAAAACGACCTGGGTTTCTGTCATGCTTTTCCTCCAAAACAAATCCAGCATCGGCAAGGAAACCGCAGAGATTCCGCAGATACAAAGAGAAAAACACAGAAGGCACAGAAAAACTATAGAAAACTCAGAATTTTTCTTTGCGTTCTTTGCTTTCTCTGCGCCTTTGAGTTAACTTCGCGACACTTGACATCCTTAAAAACGCATTCGAGGCTATTCGCGGCCAATTCTCCCAGGCTGAACAGTTACCAAGAACGAACGAAGGCCGCCCGAAGGCGGCCTCGTTGCCTGCTCGCGAGTCACTCCGCCACGGGATAGTTGATTTCCGCCAGCAGCGCCTTGAGTTGCGCTTCGCCGGCGGGGGCTTCAAAGACAATCGTGACGCGCTTTTCAGCGACATCGCCTTCCACGGCGGCCACGCCTTCCAGTTCAGTCAATTCCGACTTGATGGTGTGGACACAATGGTGACAGGTGATGTTAGGAATATGATAAGTCACTTGCATCGGGAAACCTCCTCAGAGTTTCTGGAATGCTTCGAAGATATCGAGGATTTCGTTCAGGACACGCTCGCGCTCTTGCACATCCTCGCTGCGGATGGCGGCAATGACGCAGGTGTGCAAATGCTCGTCCAAAACCAGGGCACTGATTTTGTGGAGCGCCGCCTGCACGGCCTGAATTTGCCGCAGGACATCAATGCAATAAGCGTTTTCTTCCAGCATACGTTCGATGCCGCGAATGTGCCCTTCCACGGTTTTAAGCCGCCGGTAGGCTGCCTCGTGCTTCATCGCGCACCTCCGTTTACCCCCCCCGGGGGGGGGGATAAAAGCAGTATAGCGCACTTTTGGCAGTATGTCAACACCCACCCAATCTGATGATTACCCAGATTTCTCCCCGCCCAAACAGCAAAGAGCGGGCGCGAAGACACGCCCGCTCCCAA
>JALVOR010000064.1 GCA_027026295.1 Anaerolineales bacterium
GTGCTGGGCAGCCTGTTCAAAGTGCTCTGCAGGGGAAAGTGCGCCTCCCCCTCCCCCGCCGCCGGTTATTCCTCCATCGCTGCCGGGGTTCCCGCCGCTGCCAAGATTGCCGCCAAGCGCCGCTGCGCCACCAGCGGCCAGCGCGCCCGCGGTGGTAAGCCCGCCCACTGCTTTCGTCGCGCTGTTGACAATCTTCCCTGCCGCTTGTAGCGAAGCAGCAAAGGTGAAGCGGCCGATGACGCCTAACAAACTCCACATCATGCCGGCAGCAGCCCATAACCAGACCAGACGGATGACAAACTTGACAAAGAGCAGGTCGCCTCCAAAATTGGGGCTAAGTACCAGCGCGAACGCTCCCAATGCCGCCGTGCCGATGAACGGCGTCAGAACGGTTGCGCCAAAGCCCATCCACCATAAACGCTTCAACCACCCAAACGGCGGCAACATGCCAATTGTGAATACGATAGGCCCCAAAGCGACCAGAATGTAGAACACGCCATGCACGGCCCAAAACGCCATACCAAAGGCCAGCAAAGCCAAAATACCGCCAAGCAATAAAAAGCCGCCGAACAAAAGCAGCCCAATTGAATTAGACACCCCCGCCCCTAACATTTGTCCCATGTTTTGGCCTGGTTGGAGTAACGCACCGTGAACGCCTATTTTCCCCAGAATGACGCCTGTCAAGGCATAGACTTTCCCTGCGGTCCAGTCAACAAAGACACCAATGCCCAAGACCATCACCGCTGCGCTTGCAATGTCAAAAGCAACGCTGACAAGCGTGTCGGCCTCACCAACCAAAATGCGTTTTTGGTGCCAGACCAGCCGCAGAACGGCCATCGGCACAAACAGGATAATTCCAACCGCGCTAAAGGGCTTGGCCGCGGTGCTGTAAAGCCCGCCGTCCGGCGTGGTTGCAATCAATTTCCACACCCATCCCGCAGCCTGGTTCATGAAGTTTTCCAGGGTGCCGTCAATATCCTTGAAGGTGTCCTTTAGCATATCGGAAGCCAGGTCTTTGATAGAGCCTGTAGGGTTGAAAATCACTTGCGAGCCTGACTTGGCCACATCCACCAGTTTATCTATCGCCGATTGAGATGTAGGCGTGGGCGTAGGCGCGCCCGGCACCGCAGAGGCACCGCCTACAGAGCCAGAGGCACCCGGTTGGGGCGTGGGTGTAGGCCCGCTAATGAGCACGGTGGGATACGGCGGGGATTGCGGGGTGGGCCCAGGCCCGCCTGCATACACGGCGACCGCTCCGCCCCCAAACACAAAGGCCAAAGCCAGCAAAATCGCAATGGCAGAAATCCGTTTCATGCTACACCTTCTCTTTCCCTGCAAACGCAGCCGCGGCGGGCGTCCAGGCGCGTGCGCGCTCATCAAAGCACATGGAGCGAAACACACACCGCTTGCATTGGGCAGGATTTACCAACGAGGCCAGCGGGAGGGGATTTTCTACTGCACCGGCGCGCTCGCCCATCACAAGCAGCGCATTTGCCGCGTCGTTCACGGGCACCACAGGGTCCACCGGCGTGGCCTGGCCATCCAAAGACATTTGCCACACCTGGGGGGCGCGCTTCCACGCCCGCTTGTCTTCTGACTGCGCCAGCAGATACAGGGACGCCAGCGCAGCAAAATTACCAGGTGGTACACCCAACACCACAGGGGTATGGTCATTTCCGCTTTCGGCGGTTTCAGGGAAGAACGCCCAGGCGGGAAGGCGGTATGCAGCGCGCAGGCCATCGAAGCGCACGGCCACCCAGGTTGTTTCGAGGCGAATGCGCTCGAAAGGCATTGCAGCCAGCCAGTCAGGGATGAGAAACGCCCAGGTGCGGACATAGGCGAAGAAGCCGTCCGCTCCGCCGATGTTTGCCAGGGCTTCTCGAATGCCGAACCTGCGGCGCAGCGGCAATTTGCCGCCCGGAAAGGTGGGAAGCAACTCCGGTGCGGTGACATGCGGCAATCGCTGGCGCGCTGTTTTGACCTGCTCAATGTATCGGCGGGCATCGTCTATCAGGCTTCCCAATCCGTGCTCTTCCAGATACTCCCGCATGGTGCGCGGCGGTTGCGCGGTGTAATCTCCCACCGCCTGCCACACGGCACTAAAGGGCGGCTCGATTTCCACACCTACCCGCCACCAGTAGGCTGCCGCGGGGCACCAGGCGT
>JALVOR010000065.1 GCA_027026295.1 Anaerolineales bacterium
GCATCGCGCCCGCGCGTTGTGCGGTATTCCGCCAGCACGGGGATGAACGCCATCGCCAGCGCCCCTCCGGAAATCAGCGCAAACAGCAGGTCGGGCAGGTTGTTGGCAGCATTGAAGGCATCCAGTTCGGCAGAAAGGCGGAACTGGTGCCCAATGATGATTTGCCGCCCAAAGGCCAGCACTTTGTCCACCGCGAACAGGGCGGTGAGCATCAGGGTGGTGCGGGCAATGCGGGGGAGGAGGTGTTTGCGTGGCATGGCATCATTGTAGCATAAGGCACGCGGAAAAATTGGCGGGGGAATGAAAAAAGCCGAGCGTGCAGGCTCGGCTTGAAAGGACGTTTGGGGCGGTTTAGACTCTATCCGGAAAATATCGTATGATGTCATTGCGAGCCACCCCTCGCTGCGCTCGGCGCATGCTCCGGGGCGAAGCAATCCCTTTTTGGTAGCCAGGAGACTGCTTCGGCGGGCTTCGTCATTGCTCAGCCCGCCTCGCAGTGACTATCTATGAGGAATTTTCGGGTAGGCTCTCAGTGATGCGCGGCTTTGGGCGGTTCAGGGGCGGGCAGTTCGGGGGCGTAAAAGGCTGCCCACGCGCTCACCACCATACCGATGAAACCCACGATAATGTCATTCCACAGCGCGATATGCGCACCGGCATAGCCCACGATGGCAGGGGCGAATACCAGCCACGCGCCGACCAGCGCGCTCAGCCAGCCCAGCCACGCCACCGCGTCGCGGCGGGGGGAGAGGGCTATCCACAACCCAAATGCTGCCCACATCACGCCTGCCACGATGGCTTGCGCCAGCGCGGGGGTGTTGGCGTAACCCAGTGCAAAGGGAGCGTAGGCTTCCCAAATGCCTAAAATGACCAGAACCCAACCCAGAACTTTTGCGGCTTTCATTGCATACCTCCGATGTATGGGATGAATGGCAGTTGTGTGTTGCATCTCTATTTTACAACCAAACTGCGTTTTTGTTTGCAATTTGTGGAGTGCAGGGCAAAGTCGTGACATTCCTCATTTGACCTCTACGCTCAATGAGACTATAATGCCCTCAGTTCAAACCACAACAGCATAATGACCTTCGGGGCAGGGTGAGCGGTGGAAACTGCAATTCCCGACCGGCGGTGAAAGCCCGCGAGCGCCCGCAGTTTGGCGCAGACCCGGTGCAATTCCGGGGCCGACGGTATAGTCCGGATGGGAGAAGGTTGAACACGCAAGCGTCTGCCATGACGCGCGTCTTCACACGCCCCGAAAACGCATGTTTTGGGGCGTTTTCGTATGCGTCGCGCGCGTTCGGTGGGCTGGCAGGAGGTTTTCATGCCGGTTGCGTGTCTTCCCCTTGGAGCAACAAAGCCCCGTGTTCTGCGCGGGGCTTGCGTTTTAAGCAGGGAGATTGTCCGATGAACTTGGCTCGTACTGGCCGATTGGTGTTTCGCCGTGCCCGCCGTAGCCGACGGCGGCTGCACCGCTGGCTGCTTTCGGCGGTGGCAGCGGTGCTGCTATGGTGGGCGTTAGTGCTTCTCTTTGACCTGCCGCCCTTCATTTTGCCCACGCCCGCCCAGGTTGCGATGCGCGGCTGGCAGGCTGTCAGGGACGGCACCTTGCTTTACCACACGTGGATAACCTTGCAAGAGGTGCTTTCCGGTTTGGCGTTGGGGGCGGGCACGGCGACGGTGCTGGGTTACATCCTTGCCAAATCGCGCGCGCTGGAGCGGTTGCTGGAACCCTACCTGGTTGCCAGCCAATCGGTGCCGGTGGTGGCAATTGCCCCCTTGCTCATCATCTGGTTTGGCACCGGCTTGCTGGCGAAGACGCTGATTTGCGCCCTCATCGTGTTTTTCCCCGTGCTGGTGAACACCGTGGTGGGCATTCGCAGCGTGCCCGACGAATTGCGCGATCTGCTGCGCGCCCTCGATGCCACCCCGTGGCAGATGGTGCGCCATCTGGAAATTCCCGCCGCGCTGCCGGTGTTCCTGGGCGGCTTGCGCATCGGCGCGACCCTTTCGGTTATCGGTGCGGTGGTGGGTGAGTTCATGGCTGCCGATAGCGGGCTGGGTTTTCTCATCAACCTTGCCCGCGGGCGTTACGATACGGCGATGGTCTTCGTGGCTGTGTTTGCGCTGGTCATACTGGCGTTGGCGCTTTACGGC
>JALVOR010000066.1 GCA_027026295.1 Anaerolineales bacterium
CCCTCGGGCCGGTAACCAATCCGGTGACAGAACTTCCTGAAGGGGCGCTGGTAGACGAATACCTGAAGGAATTGCTGGACAAGAAAACCGAATGGGCTGCACTGGTGGTTTCCCTGCGCAACGTGGAAGCCTTCCGCGAGCGCTACGGCTTCGTTACTTCGGACGACGTGCTGCGCGCCATCAGCCGCATGTTGCAAAACGCGGTGCGCGACGCCGGTTCGGGTAACGACTTCATCGGCCACCTTTCTTCAACCGATTTCCTCATCGTTACCCAGCCAGCGCATGTCAACGCCATCAAGGAACGCATCGAAAACCGGCTGGGACAAGCCCTCGATTATTTCTACCCCTTGAAAGACCGCATCAGCGAGAATTTTCAGGAACGCAAACTGGCGCTGGAAATCAAGGAAGTACGCTCCAGCCACGGACCGTTCATGGACGTCAACTACCTCAAAGACACCCTGCACACTCTCTGAACCGTGCGGATTCTTGTCGTTATTCCCACTTACAACGAAGCGGAAAACCTGCCCCGGCTGGTTTCCGCTTTGTTTGCTTTAAGCCTCGATTTGCACATTCTGGTTGTGGACGACAACAGCCCCGACGGCACCGGAAAAATCGCCGAGGCGCTGAAAATGCACCACCGCCACCGCATGGATGTACTCCACCGCACCCAGAAAAACGGCCTGGGACCCGCCTATCTGGCTGGCTTCCGGCGGGCGCTGGCAACCAAAGGGGTGGACGCCATCGCTCAGATGGACGCCGATTTTTCCCACGACCCGGCGGTGCTGCCCCAAATGGCGGCGCTGCTGGAAAACGACGAAGCCGACATCGTGCTCGGCTCGCGCTATGTGCCCGGCGGGCGGCTCGACGAAGCATGGCCGCTGTGGCGCAAAGCACTTTCGGCCTTTGGCAACCTCTACGCCCGCGCCATCCTGCGCATTCCCGTGCGCGACATCACCGGGGGCTACCGCCTCTGGAAGCGCGAAGCCCTGACCGCCATGCCTCTGGAGCGCATTCAGGCCAATGGCTACATCTTCCAGGTGGAAATGGTTTACGTCGCCTATAAACTTGGCCTCCGCATTGCCGAAGTGCCAATCTATTTCCAGGAACGCCAATGGGGGGAATCCAAAATGTCGTTCCGCATTCAGCGGGAAGCCGCATTCAGCGTGTGGCAATTGCGGAAGCGGTACAGGGATTTGTGAAGGGCGCCCTGCGCCAGAGGCAACATGCTATTCTCCCCCCGCCAAGGGCACAACCAGCATGCTGGCAGCAATGCGGTGCCGCAGATTGCCGATGGTCGTGCCGAACACCAGGTCGGCAATGCCCGCGTGGCCGTGCCCGCCGACAATCACGAGATCGGCTTCCACTTCATTGACCATGCGCGCCAGTTCGGTAGCGGGGTTGCCGGTGCCCAGGCGCCACGCTGCCTGAACCCCCATCGCCTGTACGGTTTCCGCCAGGTTCTGCAGCCGCCGACGGTCTACCGCCACTTCCAGGTCGTCGGCTTCCTGCCCCAGGGCGCGCGCTGCAGGGCTTTCCGCGACGTGCATGAGATAGAGGGTGGATTCCCCCGGTGCAGCCACCCGCAAGGCGGCTTCCAGCAGCCGCCAGTCGTTACCCGAAAAGTCCAGCGCCACCGCCACCCGCCGGTAAGGCATTGGCGAGAAAGCCGCAGCAGTGGGCGAGGGACGCGCCACCTGTTTGTGCGGCACGGCAAACACCCGCGGCCACCTCTCGGCGCGGCGTTTTTTCAGCCACGGATGCACGGTAACATACGCCAACAAAGCCAGGAACACGACTGCGAGGGGAAAAAGCGTGCTTTGCACCAGCCAGCCATAGCGCCCGGCGCCCGCCGCCCAGTTCGCGATTTCATCCTGCACCAGTTTGATGTTCAACCCCACAATCACGCTCGCCGTGCCCCAGGCCAACGCCTGCACCCAGCGCGGGATGGCAAACGCGCCCATCCGTTCCCTGTCGGCCACGGCGTGCACCAGGGGAATGACGGCAAACGGCAGTTGCAGCGAAAGGATGACCTGGCTGAGCACCAGCAGTTCCCCCGTGGCGTTTTCCCCCGAATAGTAAATGACCAGCACTGCCGGCACCACGGCTAACGAGCGCGTGATGAGGCGACGCAACCACGGGCGGATGCGCAGGTTGAGATAACCTTCCATCACGATTTGCCCTGCCAAGGTGCCGGTCACGGTGGAACTCTGGCCAGAAGCCAGCAGCGCCACAGCGAAAGCAATCGGTGCGATGGCCGTCCCCAGGAGGGGTTCCAGCAGGTGACGCGCATCTTGAATGTCCGCCACGCCGAAATAGCCGTTGCGGTAAAACACCGCCGCGGCCATGACCATGATGGCAGCATTGATGAAAAACGCCAAATTCAGCGCCACGCCGGTATCAATGTTATTCCAGCGGATGGCTGTTTTGATCTCCTCTGGCTTGCGTCCGACCTTGCGCGTTTGCACCAGCGCCGAGTGCAAATAGAGGTTATGGGGCATCACAGTGGCGCCCAAAATGCCAATGGCAATATAGAGCGCCGTGGCGTCAGGCAAAGAAGGCACAAAACCGCGCACAATGCCACCCCAATCGGGCTGCCCGAGGGCGATTTCTACAAAAAAGGCCGCGCCAATCGTGCCGACCAGCGCCAGCACCACGCTTTCCAGTTTGCGGATGCCAAAGCGGGAAAGCACCAACAGCAGCAGCGTATCCAGCGCCGTCAGGAGTACGCCGTAAATCAGCGGGAGACCAAAGAGCAATTGCAAAGCAATGGCCGAACCCAACACTTCTGCCAGGTCGGTGGCGGTAATGGCAATTTCGGCTAACACGTAGAGGGGAATGTTGACAAAGGCAGGATATTCCTCGCGGCAAACCTGTGCCAGGTCGCGGCGGCTGACGATGCCCAGCCGTGCCGCCAGGCTTTGCAGCAAAATCGCCATCAGGTTGGACATCAACAGCACCCAGATCAGGGCATAGTTATAGCGGCTGCCCGCGGCGATGTCGGTTGCCCAGTTGCCCGGGTCCATGTAGCCCACGGCAGCCATCAGCGCCGGCCCAGTGATTGCAAGCCAGCGCCGCCACCAGTGCCCCTGCGTGGGCACAAAGACGGTTTCATGCACTTCCGAAAGGGACTCGTGTCGTTTCACGGGAGTTTCCTCATGTGTCAAGTTCTACGAAAATCGCCTCTGCCAGCGCCGGGCCGATGACCACGGCTTCGGCGCTGCCTTCCACGCGCAGGTAAGCGAGGTTATCGCCCGCGGTGCGCTGGACCACCGTGAAACCGACGCCCGGCAGCAGCCCCAACGCCGAAAGCCGCCGCAGCACGGCGGGGTCGGCATCCGAAACGCTGACAATGCGCCCCCGCACACCCGCCGCCGCCTGCGCGAGCGGCACGGCGCGGGAAAGCGGCAGGGTAAGGTCGGGCGCGGGGATGGGATGGCCGTGGGGGTCGAAGGCCGGTTCACCCAGCAGGCGAGCAATGCGCGCCTCCATGCGGGCAGAAATGGCGTGTTCCAGCCGCTCGGCTTCTTCGTGTACCTCATCCCAGCCATAGCCGAGCACGCGCACGAGGAAGAGTTCCAGCAAGCGGTGGCGGCGCAAGGTCGCCAGGGCAATGCGCTCGCCCGCGGGCGTGAGCGTTGCCCCGCGGCGACGGCGATAGACCACCAACGGCGGCTGCTCGCTTGCCAGCCGCTTGAGCATGCCGGTGACGGAAGCCGGTGCAACGCCCAACGCAGCGGCGAGCCGGTTGGTGGCTGCCTGCCTGCCGTCACGGGTCAGCCGATAGATGGCCTTGAGATAATCCTGCACGCTCGGCGAAGTATCAGGCATAACTAAACCTCAATTTAGGCTGGCCTAAATTTTACCACAAAAAAATCTGCCAGACCACAGGGTCTGGCAGAACTCGCCATTCACGCTGCAATTTACACAACCGATATCATCACCTGCCCCTGGTCGACCGTCTGCCCAACTTCTACCTTGACCTTCTCCACTTTGCCATCCTTGCCCGATTTCAATTCGTTCTGCATCTTCATGGATTCCAGCACCACAAGCACGTCGCCTTTCTTCACTTCCTGCCCCTTGGTAACGGGCACCGCCACCACCAAACCGGGCATCGGTGCTTTGAGCAGGAAAGGGCCGCGTTCCTTGCCGCCGCCGCCACCTGCAAGCCGCAAACGCCGCAGTTGCTCGTCTTCCACCAGCGCCTCATAAAGGGTGCCGCCCATGAGCACCTGCCACAGTCCTTCTTCGGCGTAAACATAACCCTCGAACGAGTGATTGTTCGCCAGCAGGGAATACAGCGGACGCCCGCTCACCGCCGCTATGTCCACCGCGTACACCTCGCCATTGACAGCAACGCGATGCTCATCCAAAATCTCGACTTCGAATTCCTGGCCGTTGACCGTTGTAATGTATTTCATATCAAACCTCGCGGATTGTTTGCCTGATTTACGGGATTGCCTTTAGCGGTGAATGCGCTCCCAGCGGGAATACCACTTCCAGTTGCTGGTATCACGTTTGGCGCTGCGAATGACATGCGCCGCCCGCAGGGTTTCCTGATGCGCCACCAACGTCGCCAAGATGGCCGCGATTTCAGGATAGGTTTCGCGCATCGCGTCCGCTTCTTCCATCGAGAAGCGCTCTTCCACAAAGCGGGTGTCGAAACTGCCCGCGATAAAACGGCTTTGCTTGAGCAGGTTTTGGTGGAAGGGAATCGTGGTGCGAACACCCACGATTTTGTATTCTTCCAGCGCGCGGCGCATCCGCTGAATAGCATGGCCGCGGGTCTCACCCCACACAATGAGTTTGGAAATCAGCGAATCGTAGTAAGGCGTAATCTCGAAACCGGAATACACGCCGGTGTCCACCCGCACGCCCGGGCCGGTGGGCAACAACGTGTGGTCAATACGCCCGATAGACGGCATGAAGTTGTTGTAGGGGTCTTCGGCATTGATGCGGGCTTCCATCGCCCAGCCGTGCATGGCAATCTGCTCCTGGGTATAACTCAGCGGCCTTCCTCTGGCGATGCGGATTTGTTCCTTCACGATGTCCACACCGGTCACGTATTCGGTAATCGGATGCTCCACCTGCAGGCGGGTGTTCATTTCCAGGAAATAGAAATTCTTGTCCTTGTCCACCAAAAATTCAATCGTGCCCGCGCTGACATAATCCACCGCCTGGGCTGCCCGCACCGCCACCATGCCCATCTTCTGGCGGAAGGCCTCATCCTGCCCCACAAAGGGGGAAGGCGACTCCTCGAAGAGTTTCTGGTGCCGTCGCTGAATGGAGCATTCACGCTCGCCAAGGTGGATGACGTTGCCGTGGGTGTCGGCCAAAACCTGAATTTCGATGTGCCGCGCACCCTCGATGAGTTTTTCCAGGTACACGTTGCCATCGCCGAAAGCGGCTTCGGCTTCCTGCCGCGCTGAACGCAGCAGCGCAGGCATTTCTTCCAGCGAACGCGCCTCGCGCATTCCCTTGCCGCCGCCGCCAGCCACAGCCTTGATGAGCAGGGGGAAGCCGATTTTCGGCGCGAGGGCAAGCAATTCGTCATCGGTCAGGGTGCCTTCGCCTTCGGTGCCGGGCACCACGGGCACGCCCGCCGCGGTTACCGTGGCGCGCGCCATGGCTTTGTCGCCCATGGTGGCAATGGCGTGAGGTTTGGGGCCAATGAAAACAATGCCCTCATCTTCGCACGCCTGGGAAAACTCGGCACGTTCGGCAAGGAAACCATAGCCCGGATGAATTGCACCCGCGCCCGATTTCTTCGCAATTTCCAGCAGTTTGTCCATCCGCAGGTAGGAATCGCGCGCCGGCGGCGGGCCGATGTAGTAGGCCTCGTCGGCATAGCGGACATGCAGTGCGTTACGGTCGGCATCGGAATACACCGCCACGGTCTGCAAACCCAGTTCGCGACAGGCACGGATGACACGGACGGCAATTTCGCCACGGTTGGCAATCAGGACTTTGTTGAACATGAGTACCTCGGGAGTGGTTGCTTGGTTGCTTCGTCACCTGGTCAGTTGGTTGCGATAGGTGCGCCCCAGTTCAAAAGCCTCACGGTTGACTTCCACCGCCTTTTGGGGCACCCGGCGGACAATGACGTCCAGCCAGTATTCAGGGGCAACTTCGGGCATCTGGGCCGAGAGCGCACCGAGCAAAATCGTGTTGGCGACCTTGCGGTTGCCCAGTTCCTCGGCGAGTTTCGGCGCAGGGATGAACACAATGCGGTCGGTAACCTTGCGGGCGGCTTCCAGCGCCTCTTCGGGAGCCGGATATTTCACCTTGCTCAGCGTAAGGGAAGGCGGCGGCAGGGTTTCGCTGCTCAGCAGCAGCAACCCACCCGGCTTCAGGTAATGCAAAAATCGCATACCTTCGACGATTTCCTGCCCGATGAGGTAATCCACCGCACCCACGGAAACCAGCGGCGAATATACCCGCTCACCCCAGCGCACATGGCTAACTACCACACCGCCGCGCTGCGCCATGCCGTGGACTTCCGATTTCTTGGCTTCCAGCCCCTGCGCCAACCCTACTTCGGCAATAATGTCGGCGGCAAGCAACGTGCCCTGACCGCCCACACCGGTTACGAGAAAATTGGTGATTTTCATCGGGAAAACCTCACAGTTTGAACTCAATGGGAGCGCCGGGCTCAATCGCCTGGCGGGCGCAAACATCATAGCACTGCCCGCAGCCCACGCACTGGGCGGGATCAATGTACGCCTTCGGGCG
>JALVOR010000067.1:0-6063 GCA_027026295.1 Anaerolineales bacterium
GTGCCGCCCCACGCCGAACCCCTCGGCCCCAAGAACATCCTCATTTGGGCGCCCGGCCTGCTGGTGGGGCACCGCCTTTCTTCGTGCGACCGGATTTCCATCGGCGGCAAAAGCCCCCTCACCGGCGGCGTGAAAGAATCCAACGCCGGCGGCTCCACGGGCCTGGCCGTGGCGCAGTTGGGCCTCAAAGCCCTGCTGCTGGAAGACCGCCCCGAAGACGCCCGCTGGTCGGTCATCGTGGTTTCCCCCCAGGGCGTGCGCTTCGACCCCGCCGACGACCTGGTGGGCCTGGGTGTGTACGAAAGCGCCGAGCGCCTGCTGGCACGCTATGGAAAGCAGGCCGCCATTTCCCTCATCGGCCCCGCGGGCGAAATGCGCCTGCGCGCCGCGGGCATCCAGAACCTGGATCGGGACGGGATGCCCACCCGCATCAGCGCGCGCGGCGGCCTGGGCGCGGTGATGGGCGCCAAGCAGGTCAAGGCCGTGGTCTTCCTGCCCGACCCGAAAGCCAAACCGCCCCTGGCCGACCCCGCGGCCTTCCGGGAAGCCCAAAAAGTCTACAACAAAGCCCTGCTGGCTCACCCTCAGACCAAGGTCTATCACGATTACGGCACCGCGGCCATGGCGGCCATGACCAGCCACTTCGGCAGCCTGCCCACCCGCGGCTTTTCGGAAGGCTACTTCGAAGGCTGGGAACGCATCAGCGGCGAAGCCCTGCGCGAGCGCCTGCTGCAGCGCGGCAAGCCCAGCACCCCCACCCACGCCTGCATGAGCGGCTGCGTGATTCAGTGCTCCAACGTCTATGCCGACCCCCAGGGTGAAATCATTACCGCGCCCCTGGAATACGAAACCATCGGCCTGATGGGCTCCAACCTGGGCATCGACGACCTGGACGTCATCGCCCGCCTGAACCACGAAGCCAACGACCTGGGTCTGGACACCATCGACACGGGCGCAGCCCTGGGCGTGGCCGGTCGCGCCGGCATTTTGCCCTGGGGCGACGGCGAAAAAGCCCTCGCCCTGATGGGAGAAATCCGCCGCGGCACGCCCTTGGGCCGCATTTTGGGCAGCGGCGCAGCAGTGGCCGGGAAGGTGCTCGGTGTGGAGCAGGTGCCCGTGGTCAAAGGCCAGGCCATGCCCGCCTACGAGCCGCGCGTCATCAAGGGCACCGGCGTCACCTACGCCACCTCGCCCCAGGGCGCGGACCACACCGCGGGCCTGACCATCCGCGCCAAGGTGGATCACCTCAACCCCCAGGGGCAGGCCGAACTTTCCCGCGGCGCGCAGATCAGTATGGCCGGTTACGACACGTTGGGCGCGTGCATCTTCGCGGGCTTCGGCTTCGCGGCTGCGCCCAAAGATGCCATCGCCCGCCTCTTGCGCGCCCGCTACGGCTGGGACGACGTGGACGAAAACATCCTCGCCGACCTGGGCAAACAGACCCTCGCGCTGGAACGGGAATTCAACCGCCGGGCCGGCTTCACCCCCGCGGACGACCGCCTGCCCGAATGGATGACCCGCGAACCCGTGCCGCCCACCGGCGCGGTGTTCGACGTGCCGGAAAAGGATCTGGACACGATTTTCGACTGGTAACACCACGCTTCTCCCCTCCCCCGCACGGCTTGCGGGGGAATTTTTTATCGCGAGGGACGCAAAGAGCATAAAAGCGCAAAGAAAACGCGCCACCGAGGCAGAACCTTTCCCTTGTCCACTGTCACACAAAGCAGTTTTCTTATCTTGTATGGCTATACGAAATTACGAAATACGGAGGTGTCTATGTCCAAAAACAAACCCTTGCTGCTCTGGCTGCTCTGGACGCTGGCCGGGGCTGGTCTGCTGGTGCTGGTGGTCATCAACGAAGGCAACGAAATGACCACGGCTTCATGGGTTGCACTGATGCTCGGCATGGCGCCGCTCATCGGGGCACAACTGGCGCTGGGTTCCCCTTCAGCCGCCAAAGCGGTGCAAGCCTGGCTGCACCAAAACCGCCGCGGCTGGCTGTATGCCGCTGGCTTCCTCAGCGTGCTGTACCTGCTGCTGGGCGTCCTTACGCCGGGATTCGACCCCTACGCCGCTACCATCTTCATCGCAGGGCTGGTGGCCGCCCTGGGCACACTGCGGGAAATCCGGCGCGGCAAGCGCGGCCTGACGTGGACAGACATCGCCGTGTGGCTGCTGCTGTGGATTCCTTTCGACCTGCGCTGGAATTACGACCTGTGGATGGGCCCCGAGGGCTTTGCCTATAACTGGTGGGCGGTGCTGCTCACCGTGGTTGCCGTGCTTGGCTGGTATGGCCTGCGCGACTTGCCGGAATTCGGCTACCGCCTCACCCCGCGCTGGCGCGATATCAGCATCGCGCTGGTTGCCACCGTGGTTTTCGCCGCCATCGTCATCCCCCTGGGGCTGGCCATCGATTTCATCTCCTTCCCGCCTTCCAAAACGCCCACCCTGCTCGGCATCGTGGCGCGCTTCGTGGGGCTGTTCCTCACCGTGGCGCTGCCCGAGGAAATGTTCTTCCGCGGCATCCTGCTCCACGGCCTCGACCAGATGAGCAAGCGCCGCGGCTGGATGCTCTTCCTCTCGGCGCTCGCCTTCGGCCTGATGCACTGGAACAACGCGGGCGACCTGAGCACCAAAATTGCCTATGTCGCCCTCGCCACCCTCGCAGGCGTGTTCTACGGCTGGGCTTACCGCAAGAGCGGCAACAACTTGCTTGCCGCCGCCACCACCCACTCGCTGGTGGATTTGCTGTGGAGCGTGGTGTTCAGTTAAAACAAGCGTTCCAAAGCATGAACGCTTCGGAACGCCGTAACTTCCAAAAGCCCTGACCAGCCTCGCAGCCGGTCGGGGCTTTTTCGTCAACTGCGCTTTTCACCAATCGGCGCCAGGAACACCGGGCGCTGGCTGTGGTGCACCACCCGCTCGGCGGTGGAACCCAACAGCACCGCATCCTGCGCGCCGTGGCCGTGAGAAGTGAGCATGATCAAATCCACATCCTTCTCCTCGCCCACCGCCAGAATGGCCTGCGGCGGCTCGTGCCCGGCAATCACCATTTCCACCGGCATGCCGGTTTCCTGCAGCGCGCCCACCACCGCGTTGAGGTAAGCCCGCAGTTTGGCTTCGGCCTGCGCCCGCAGTTGCGCCACGATGTCAGCCATGGTGCCGTAAAGCGCGGGGTCGGGAATTTCGGGCACGCCCAGCAAAATCACCTTGCCGTCGAAGGCTTCCGCCAAAGCGCGGGTGTAAGGCAGCACCCGCTCCGCCAGCGCCGAGCCGTCCAGCGGCACCAGCAGCCGCCGGAATGCCAGCCTGCGGGTGTCGCTCTCGTGCTGCGGGCGGAACACGAGAATGGGCACATTCACCAGTTGCAAAATTCTGCTGGCCTTGCTGCCCATCAACCAGCGCTGGAACGCCGACTTGCTATGGGTGGTCATCACCAGCAAATCCACGCCGCGCTCGGCCACCAGGTGGTTGATGACTTCGACAATCGGCCCCACACCCACTTCATAGGCCACTTCCACACCCTGCTTTTCGACACGCTCGGCCACGCCGCGCAGGTAGGCTTCCTTTTCGCGCTTGACCATCGCTAAGGCTTCCTGCGCCTGGGGATCGGCGGGGTGCGGCTCACGAGTGCGCAGCACCGTAAGCAGCGTAATGTGCCCGCCAAAGGCTTTCGCCAACTGCACCGCCACATCCACTGCCTGCTCGGCATAGGCTGTGCCGCCCAGGGGCACCAGAATGTGCTTCAGCGAAGCAGCGGGCGCTTTCCAGGCAGCCATGCGCCCCGGCTCGCCAATCCAGACGGTTTCCAACTGCGGCAAAGGCGTCACCATGGCCTCGCCGCCGCCCGGCGGCACCGCCCGCACGCTCCACATCGCCTCTTCCAGCCGCCCCAACTGCTCTTTCAGCGGCGAAGGCGCGCCAAGTTTGTTGCGGTAGTAAGTGAAGATGAAATACAGCACCGGAATGAAGAGGAAATAAGTCCACGCGCCTTCCTCGAAGCGCTCGGCAAAGATGATCACCGTGGCGCCCGTGGTCAGGAAAGCAGCAATCACTGTGCCCACCAGGGTGGCCGCGTGGGAAAGATCGAACGCTGCCCGGAGTTCCCGCAGCAGCCGCCTGGTCGCCGCCCAGCCCGTCATGCTGAGCAAAATGAACACGCCCGCAGCGTAAATCGAGAGGTAGGTTTCCTCAGAGGTGCCGATAAAGAGAAAACAAAGCGACGCGATGCCCACCTCAATCCACACCGGCATGTCGGCCACGCCGTGCCGGTTGCGCCGCCCTATCAGGGACGGGATGTAATGGCGGTTTTTCAGGCCAAGGGCGAGGTTTTGCAAACCCTGGGCGCTGGCCGCGCTGGCGGAAAGCAGCACCGCAATACCCACCAACGTGCCCGCATAGGCCAGGGAAGGCGGCAACAGTTTGTCCATGGTCTGGGTAAAGACCGAAACTTCGAGGTTGGTGGGGTCGGAAAGGCGAAAAATAGCCGGGCCGGTCACTAACATAGTAACAGCCGCCGTGCCCATGATGATGAGCAGGCTGCCAAACGCCTTGCGGCTCTTTTCTTCGGGCGAACCATCGTAAGCCGCCACCAGGTTGGCGAACACCTCAATACCGGTCATCACCGCCAGAATGCGGGCATAACCGGCGAGGGTGTAGTGCAAATAGGGGCCGCTAAACGCCTGCAGCGAAAAATTGGGCAGGTGCAAACCAAATTTGAGCACGGTGGCGATGTTCATCGCCCACAACAGCGCCAGCACCGCCGCCGTGGCAGGCCCAAAAATGGCCGCCGCCACCTTGGGGCCGCGATTGACCGCCCAGCCCGTGAAAATACTCAACAGCACCGCCACCAGTGCCCGGTAATCCCACCACAGGAATTTGTTGTTGAGCATGGGCAGGCGGTCGGCAATAAACGTCACCAGCGCCGCCATGCTGACCAAAAACGTGAGCGTGTATTCCACAAAGGTGATGCCGGCGTTGATCTTGACCGCCCAGCCGCCGAATTCCTCTTCGGTAAGGCCACTGCCGCCGCTGCCGTCGGTTACCCAACGCATGACCAGGCGGTACATGGCCGAAACCATGGCAATGGTGAACACCACCAGCCACACACTGGTGCCAAAGGTTACTTCGGCCACACCCGCGACGACGATGAGTTTGAGGAAAGGCCCAAAAACATAAAGGGGCGAGGTTGCGGGGTCGCCGCCCCCCGCGAGGGCACCTTCAAAAGCGTTGGAAAGTTTTCGCGAAACCGGTGCAGACACGACGACACCTCCAGGGTTAGTGCAGTAAAAAAACGCCCTTCCCATCGGCAACAGCCGACACGCTGGGCGCTTGGGGCATGGCTACCCAAAAGCACAGACGTACAATTTCATTGTACTACGATTGCTGGGAAAAAATAGCGCGACTTGTCACCTTTGGGCGGTTCGCCGAATGGCCGCACCGCGCCACCTTACACCGCGGCGTCCTGCCCGTGCGCGCCCACCCACTCCCGACCGCTCAATGCGCAACCTGTTTTCCCAAAGCCAGGCGGCTACATGACATCGCGAGCGAAAGGCTCATACACGATCATCTGCCGACGAAAACCAAGCATTGCCAACGGCAGCATCCACTGGAAAGCGGTCTTGTGCATGAACACGCGCCGCCAGGGACGCTCGATGTCTTCCCACGCATATTGCAACACGATTGGCTTCCCCGGTTGCGGCCTGTAAGCAGGATCCACCACTGCAACCACGTCACGCTGTAAATCGAAGCCCACGGCGTTGAGGTAATGGGCTTCGCCGCTGTCCCAAACCAGCAACATGGTCACGGGCAGGCCGCGGCGCAAATACGCCAGCAGGCGTTCCTTGCTGCCGTGCCACACCCAGCGGGCGCGCCAGGGCAGGCCTTCCCGGGCCGCCCAGGCGTTGAATGTGCGCACCATCCCCCAGGGCATGGTCGCGCCGCCGATGCCGCGCCACGAAAGCGGCAGCCGGCGGGCAAAACCTTCGGCCATCGCCGCGATGACGTCGTCTTTGCCCACCGCCGCTTTCCCCCGCAAGGCCTGGAAGGCGCTCAATACCGTTG
>JALVOR010000067.1:6073-6714 GCA_027026295.1 Anaerolineales bacterium
GTGCCAGGGCTGCGGGGCCGCAATCGTTGGTGCGGCTGCCCTGATAACGATGGTGATCGCCCCACCACGCAAGCGGCTTTCCCAGAGCGCAAGCAGGCTGGAAGCCATCATCTTTGGTCATGGCATTTCACTTCGCCACGAGGCCACTGTTCGGCCTCGAGAAAACGGGCAGAGAAAAAAGAAACCGGGGAACCCACCGGGGTCTACTCCTTCGTTATGTGTATTATACCTGTTTTGACAGGGGCTGCGCGGTTTCCCAACGAGTGCGCTTTTGGCCTTGCCCGCGCCGCACAAAGTCGCAACCATCGCGTAAGCGTAGGGTAATCGTAGGGTAAGCGTCAAGCAAAAAACGCCCAACGGGGGTAAGATAAGGCCGAAGGGCGATAAAACATCTTCTTCTCCTCCTTTTGAGAGGGCCGGGAGTGGCGACCCGGCTCTCGTGGATTAAGCAACACTTGCGGCGCTCGTGAAGCGCCGCAAGCGTTTTTAAAAACCGTCCTCATTGTGACAACAGCCATAGCGCAAGATTCGAGCATTGGCGCGTAAAACCCCACCGCCCACCAGGGCAAGCGGGTCGGGCGCTCACGGGCTTTCGGGTGTGGCTGCCGCCAGGCGCGTGCGCACTTCCTCTGCGGAAGCCA
>JALVOR010000068.1 GCA_027026295.1 Anaerolineales bacterium
GCCTGCGCCGTCGCCGGCGTTGATCACCGGCTTGCGGGCATATTGCGCGGCCAAGGCTGCTGCACCCTTCTGCGGGTGGCGCAGCACCACTACGTCCGCGTAGGATTCTAAGGTGCGCACGGTGTCGGGCAGCGATTCGCCCTTGGAAACCGACGAGTAGCGCACTTCGTTGATGGGAATTACGCTGCCGCCGAGGCGTTCCATGGCCGCGGTGAACGAGGACGAGGTGCGGGTGGAAGGTTCGTAGAACAGGTTGGCAAGGATTTTGCCCTTCAGCAGGTCGAAAGAACCGACACGCATCACCATTTCGCGCATTTCGTGGGCGACTTCGAAGATGTAGGTCAGGTCGTCGCGGTCGAACTGTTTGACCGAAACGATGTGTTGCCCGTAGAAGGGCGCGTCGCGGCGGTCGCCAAAGGGCAGGTGACGGCTGGTGTGCCGTTTCGGGGGAACAAATGCAGACATGGGGGCCTCCTTGGGGGTGAGGGATTGGGATGAGGGGTGAGGGATGCGGGATTGGGGCTTTGGCCTAACCTCCTATCCTGCCTATCTTGCCTATCTTCCTAAAATCGCTAACCGCTAATCGCTAATCGCTAACCGCTAATCGCCACTCGCCATTCGCTTTCACTCCGCTCGCAAGTCGCGGCCGTAGCCCGGCGAGGCAAGCACTTCGCCATCGCGGAAGACCTCGCGGCCGCGTAGCACCACCCGCCGCACGCGCCCGCGCACTTTCAGGCCCGCAAAGGGCGACCAGTCGGCACGGGTGTGCCAGCCGTGCAAGGGAATTTCCCACACCGCGTCGGGGTCGACCTCTACCAGGGTTTCGGGTTGGGGCGGCAAGCCGAAGATGCGGCGCGGGTTGGTGTGCAGGCGAGTGATGAGGTCGTCCATGCTGAGGCGGCCCTGGTGCACCGCGGTGAGCAGCAGGGGCAGCGCGGTTTCCAGGCCCGGGAAGCCGGGCGGTGGCGTGTCGCTGTCCTTTTCGGCTAAGGTGTGAGGCGCGTGGTCGGTGGCGAAGCAGTCGATGACCGCCATGTTTTCCCACAGCGCCTGCTGGTCGACGGGTGTGGCCAGCACGGGGCGCACCTCCCCGCGCCCCGCGCCGATGCGGGGCAGGTCGTCGGCGGTGAGGAACAGATGGTGCGGCGTCACCTCGCAGGTCACGGGCAGGCCGCGTTCCTTGGCCGCGCGGATGAGCAGAATTTCTTCGCGGCGGGAAACGTGCGCGATGTGCACAGGGCGGTCGTAGAGGGCGGCGAAGAGGATGGCCGCGGCTAAGGTGTGGCGCTCGGCGTGCACGACCAGGGGGGCGTGGCGTGGCCAGCGGGCGAAGTGGGCGTGCCACGTGGCGGTATCGTCGAGGCGCAGCGGCCCGTAAGTGCTGTTGAGGTACAGCTTCAGCCCCGCGGCGCGGGGAGCCAGCGGGGGCAGCGCCTCGGCGTTGGCTTCGGTGGCGCCCAGGTATTGGGCGTAATCGCAGCGGGCTTTGGCGCGGGCCGCGGCGAGGGCGGTTTCCAGCATGGCGGCGTCGGTGATGGGCGGCTGGGTGTTAGGCATCGCGAGGATGGCGGTGAAGCCGCCCGCCAGGGCTGCCGCGGTGACGGTGCCCCAGTCTTCCTTGTGGGGCGCGCCCGGGTCGCGGGTGTGCACGTGCGCGTCAATCAGGCCGGGGAGTTGCATGGAAGCCTCCAAAAGCGGTGCGGGACGCTTGAACAGGAAACCACAGAGAACGCGGAAATCCAGGCTGGGCAGTGACAAAAAAAGAGAGCCGAAAATCGGCTCTCTATGAAAACAGCACAAGAGGGGAAACAGCAACAACCGCCCGTTTGTTGGGAAGCGTCGGGCGGCGTCGATGATGTGGAAAAAGGCGTGGTGTGAACATCGGCATAATTTTATGGGAAAAAGGCAAAATGTCAAGGCCAAGCGCCGCGAATGCTGGGAAACCTGCGAAAGCGTTGCTCGTCGTAAGGCTTTGCCAGTTTTACTCGCCTTGTTTCAGCAATCTGTTCAGCCCTGGCGAGGAGGAACCGCAGGTTCCGCGGAAAATATCCGCCGATTGAACGAGATTTTAGACTCTATCCGAAAAACACTGTGGTGGTGTCATTGCGAGCCCCCCCTCGCTGCGCTCGGCGCAGGCTCCAGGGC
>JALVOR010000069.1 GCA_027026295.1 Anaerolineales bacterium
GACTGCCTGATCCCCTCCCGCAAGTCCTCGCCCTTCGAGGCGGGCCTGGGCGCCACGGTGGAGCTGGAGCGCGGGGGCTTCATCGGCCAGGCCGCCCTGAAGGCCGAGCGGGAGCGGGGCCCGGAGACCCTGGGCGTCGCCGACGCAGAAAGGCCGGTGGAGATCGGCGGGAACAAGGGCCGGGGGGAAACGGCAGGGGCGGGTTTCCCACTGGGGGTTTCCGGTGAAGTCGGCCCGGCGGCAGGTGCTTCTTCAGCAAGCGGGGCAGCCGTATCAGAAACGGGCGGCGCCTTTACAATCAGACGCACCCGCGCCTGCCGGCTTCCCAACAGGCCAAAAAGGCCACGTCCGCCACGGTCGAGGATTTCCACATCCACGGCTTCCAGCGGCAAGCCCAACTGCTCCAGCCCTTGCGCCACGGCTTCGTCCACCGTCGGCGCAATCACTTCCAGAGTCGTGCGTGCAGATTCATGCATAAGGGCCTCACTTTCTGATAAGCAGCGCGATGCAGGCCCAGGGCTGAACTTCCTACATGCTCACTTGGTAAACAATCGCTTCCAGTCCGCTTTGCCCATGAGGGCATATTGCCCAATGGTAGCCAGGTTGCTTGTGAGGAAATACAACCCCAGACCCGACGCGAAGGTCAAGGTCAGGTAAAAGAGGAAGAGAGGCATATAAATGCTCATCATTTGCCCCATCATGGCATTCTGCTGACCGCCGCCGCTCGTGGTCGGCGTCATGATTTTGGACTGCATGTAGGTGGTGATGCCCACCAAAATCGCCAGCGTGGGAATGCCAAAGGGGATGCCGGGAAGATGCAGCCATTCGGGACGTCCCAAATCCATCCACAAAAAGTGGCTGTTCAGGGGGATGAGTGCGGCCACATTGAACATCGGGTAAATGTGGCGGCTGAGGTCGATCAACTCAACCGGCGCATGCGCCAACCCTTTGATGACAGCCGTGTAGAGGCCAATGATAATGGGGAACTGAAGCAAGGTGGGCAAACAGGAAGAGAACGGGTTGATGCCCAGTTCCTTGTAAAGCCGCATCTGTTCTTGCGCCAGTTTCTCGCGGTCGTTCTTGTATTTTTCCTGAATTTTCTTCCAGCGGGGGTCTTGCTGCAATTTCTGCATCCCTTCGGCGCCTTCCAGTTGCTGTTTGGTCAAGGGATACATCAGCAAGCGCGTCAACAAAGTGAAGACGATAATCGCCCAGCCGAAATTATGCCCCAGTAAGTTGTAAATCCACAACAAACTGTTGAGCATGGGGTCAACGATGAGGGTATTCCACATAATCCGTTCCGTTTCACCTAAAAGTGTGGGAGTAAGATAGCCAGCAAGGGGCTATTTCTGGTCAGAGGCTTTGAGGGCTTCCTCGACGGTTTTCACGGAAAGCGCCCACTTGGTCTTGCCGTCGGGCGTCGCGGCAACCACGACGTTGTCTCCTTTGTAGGGCGCCACCAGAATCAACTGGTTGTCCTGATTTTCGCCCCAGATGGGCTGGGCATAGAGTTTACCCTGAATGATGTGCTGCCACAAAGGCTTGCCGTCAAGGGAATACGCTATCAGCAGTCCCTCTTCGGTTGTGAAGTACACCGTATCGCCATGCACCAGGGGCTGCCCCACAATCGAGCCGTCAGGGGTTTCTTTCCAAACCACTGTGCCGTCTTCAGCATTGATTGCAAAGAAGTTGCCCTTCAAGTCGCCGACGAACAACTTGCCGTCGCTGTAAGCGGGGGCGCTCCAAACCCAGCCTTCGGTAGGCGTGCGCCACAGCACATCGCCGCTGGCAGCATCCAATGCCACCACCTCGTCGGCAAAAGTGCCCACGTACACCACCCCGTCAACCAGCGTGGGCTGGGAAGCCAGCGAGCCGCCCAAATCCACATCCCAAACCACCGAACCATCGGCAGGGTCGAGAGCGTAAAGGTGGTGC
Organism: Anaerolineales bacterium; assembly: GCA_027026295.1. Taxonomy (GTDB): domain Bacteria; phylum Chloroflexota; class Anaerolineae; order Anaerolineales; family DRMV01; genus DRMV01. The sequence continues at coordinate 1,936 of JALVOR010000069.1, forward strand.
CCCAGGGAAGGCACATACAGGCGCTCGCCGTCGGTAACGGGTGTACCCCAGAGGGGCTGACGGCCAGGCCGGAACACCCACTTCCGTTTGCCGGTCAGGTCGAGGGCATAGAGCGCGCCATCGGCGTTAGGGGCATAAATGCCGTCGGCAGTCACCAGCGGGGAAGCCACATAATGGCTGTCAGCCTGGGCGAACTTCCACAGCACCTTGCCTTCGGGGGTCAGGCCGTAAAGCGAGCCGAGGTAATCTCCCACCACAATCAACTGCCCATCGGGGCTGATTGCCGGGGCGGCGTACACCGAAAAGCCTTTCTCATCGGAAGCGAACGCCCACTTGAAATCGCCGGTTTCCAGTTGGAGCGCATACATGGCGGGGCCGGCAGAAACATAAACCGTGTCGTCTGCCACACTCACCCCCGGCCAACTGTTCGCGCCCAGGCGGGAACCACAAGCGCTCAAAGTGAGCGCCAGGCCAAGCACAAGGGTAAAAAAGAGCCAACGTTTCTTCAAATTTCTCTCCATCACAGTCATCATGCAACGCTAAGACTCTATCCGAAAAAATATCGTGGTGGTGTCATTGCGAGCCCCCCTCGCTGCGCTCGGCGCAGGCTCCGGGGTGAAGCAATCCCCCTTTTTATCGGCCAGGAGACTGCTTCGGCAGGCTGAGCAATGACGAAGCCCGCCTCGCAGTGACACATCTGCAAAGAATTTTTGGATAGGCTCTAAGGAACAGGGTCATACCCGCCCGGATTGAACGGGTTGCAACGCAACACCCGCCATAACGCCATCAGCCCACCTTTCAACGCCCCATATTTGTAAATCACTTCGTAGCCATAGTGGGAACAGGTGGGATAAAACCGGCAGGTGTTTGCGGGCAAAGCCTTGGAAAAAGTGGACTGGTAAAAGCGAATGAGCAGCAAAAGCATTAGCCGCGGCCAGTATTTGGGCACGCGCGGCAACGCCCCCAACGGAGAAGGCTCCGGGTTGGGGGGACGCATCGAAAAGTCCAGCGGAGGATGGGGATGTGTATGGCTCATTCGGTAACGGCAGTGCCGTTGGCGTCCACTTCTTTTTGCAGCAGGCGGGCACGTCGTAGCAGGGTAACGACGGCGTTGCGAATCTGGGAAAATTCGGCTTCTGCCACAGGTGGGCGGGCGATCAGCATCAAATCATAGCCGGGGCAGATGCAGGGAAGCAAGGGGCGCATGATCTCGCGCAGGCGGCGTTTGGCACGGTTGCGCCGCACGGCGTTTCCGATTCGTTTGCCTGCCGCCACGCCTACGCGCACACGGCCTGTCTGATTCGGAGCGACCACCAACACAACCAGCGGGTGGGCATAGGATTTGCCTTCCCGCCGCACCCGCTGAAAATCAGCATTCTTTCTCAGGCGAAACCTGCGATTCACAGCATGCCACAAGCCCACTGCGGAGCGGGCGATCAGGCCTTCCAGTTAATTCGCTTGACGTGGTTGTTCATCTTGACCGTCAGGCGATGGCGCCCCTTCAAGCGGCGGCGCTTGAGCACCAGGCGTCCTCCCCGCGTAGCCATGCGGCTGCGGAAACCGTGCCGTCGCACACGACGGCGAATCTTGGGTTGATAAGTCCTCTTCGGCATCGTACTCCCTCGCAACAAGAATTTCAGCCTCTCGGCTGATGATTAGCATACAAAACCGCTCCCCATCCACACGGATGGGGAAGCAATGCCGCCACATTATACCGCAACCGCGGCGAATGGTCAAAGCAAAATGCGGCGGCAACATCCATTTTTCGCCGTCAGGCTACCCCCTGACCTTTTCCATGATCAGCGCGTCTTCGCCATCGTGGTAATAATGCAACCAGCGGTCAACGGTCTGGTAGCCTTCTGTGCGGTAAAGCATCTGCGCCGGGCGGTTGGAAGCCCGCACCGCGAGACGCAGCACGGGTTGGGGCAACGCGGCTTCGCAGGTTTCCAGCAACGCGCGCGCCAGCCCGCGGCGGCGATGGGCAGGGTGAACCGCAATGGTGACGATCCACCCTGCGCCGTCGATCTCCTGTCCGGCAGCAAAGCCCGCCATTTCGCCCGTGCAGGTCACTTTGAAACGCACTACATCCGGCCACGCCAGCACGCCCAGCAGTTCGATGAGCGGCCAGGCGTCTTTGGGAAAGCAAACCTTTTCCAGCCGCTGCAGGGCCGGCAAATCAAGCCACGAAGCCGTTTCCAGCGCGTAGCCCGCGGGCAAAGCCACCCGAATTTCAGCCTTCGCCACCGTTCTTGGTGCCCTCTTCCTGGCGCAGTTTCATGAAATCGCTGAGCAAACCCGTGAACTCCATCGGGAAGATGTACTTGGTCGAGGGGCTGGCGCCCATGGTCTTGAGCGTCTCGAAGTATTGCAGCGTCATCGTCTTGGGGTCGATGGCCTGTGCAACGCTGTAAATGCGCTTCAACGCGGCAGCAAAACCTTCCGCCCGCAGCAACTGCGACTGCTTCTCGCCTTCAGCCTTGAGAATGGCGGACTGCTTCTCGCCCTCGGCCCGCAAAATAGCAGCCTGTTTTTCACCCTCGGCCACGTTGATGGCGGCTTCCCGCTTGCCTTGCGATTCCGTCACGACCGCGCGGCGCTCGCGCTCTGCCGACATCTGGCGGTCCATGGCTTCCTGAATCTTCTTCGGCGGCACGATTTCGCGGATTTCCACATTGGTAACTTTCACGCCCCACCGCTCGGTCACTTCGTCCAGGCGGGAACGCAGCATGTTGTTGATGTGTTCACGCTCGGAAAGTACATCGTCTAACAAAATGCCGCCAATGACCGCACGCAGCGTCGTGGTTGCCATGCCCTGCGCTGCCGCCTCGAAGTTGCGTACCTGAATCACACTCTGCTCGGCATCCAGCACTTTGTAGTACCAGATGAAGTCCACGGCGATGGCCGCGTTGTCTTTGGTGATGCAGGTCTGGTGGGGAATTTCGCGCACTTGCTCGCGCAAATCCACACGGATGCCCTTGTCAATGAAAGGGATCAAAATAACCAGACCGGGGCCTTTGGCACCCACCGACCGACCCAAACGCAGCACGACCATGCGCTGGTATTCCGGCAAAATCTTGATGGACGTCGCCAGGATGATAAGCAGAATGACCGCAAAGGTGCCAATCAGGCAAAGGAAACCAATGGCAGCGTCACCGCTGGCGAGAAATGGTGCATAGAACATAGTAACCTCCTACAAAACTGGTTGAAAAAACGCGAACAATGTCATGTTCCATCGGCATCAGCCGCTTCGACGACCAAAATCAGCCCTTCACGCCCCACAACCCGCACTTCGGTGCCTGCAGCAATGGGGGTTTTGCTGCGCGCCGTCCACAATTCCCCATCCACGTACACCGAACCTTCATGGGAGATATCAGTGCGGGCTTCCCCAATTTTGCCTAACACCCGGTCAAGGGCCTGGGCGGGCGGCAAAGCGCCGGCTTCCAGAATTTTGCGGGTAATCAGCCAGCCAAAACCGCCCACGAACAGCGAAGTAACCACCGCCAGTGCAGGGGAAACCGCACTGCCGCCTTCCGGCGTGCGGAAGACGAACACTGACCCTACAATCATGGTCAGCAGCGCAAGGGCAAGCCAAAGCACCCCGCGGCGGCGGCTGCGCACGGAAAAGCCAAAGAAAATGACGCCAATCACCCACAGCCCCACCGCCCAGAGGTTGACTTCCAGCAACGTGGCGCTATAACCCGCCAGCAGCAAAAGCCCTATTGCACCGAGTTCCAGCAGGCCCGTGCCCGGCGTAAGCAACGCCACAATGAGCACCACCGTGCCACTGACCAGCAACAAATAGGCTACATTAGGGGTAATATCAAACGGCATGGCCTCTCATCCTCTCAAAAGCAGGGATTGCTACTCTCATTATACAATCAAAACCGCCTTTGTCACCTTGCGGGCAGGATTTTACAGCCTTTTTACAAGGCGTTGATAGCGGGGTAACATCAAAAAGGTAAGATGGGAGCGTAAAGTTCTGCAAACCCATCTCTTCAGGAGGTTAACCATGTTCAAGAAAGGACTTGCAGGCGGGCTGATTGCCCTCGCACTTGCTTTCGCATTCTCACTAACTGCGCTGGCCGCCCCCGCCACCGACACGGGAACGCCCCCAACGCAACCGCACCGCCGGGCACGGGTGGCGCAAGTCACCGCCGTCGACGCCAACGCGTTCACCGTTACCACCCCCAACGGGAAAACCGTCACGGTGCAGGTCGATGAGCAGACCGCATACCGCCTTGCTGGCGGCGGCGCAGCCTCTTTCGCCGACATTCAGGTTGGCCGCTGGGTTACAGGGCGCTTCGAGCGCACCGACCAGGAAGGCGTGCTGCACGCCCGCGTGGTCGTCATCCTGCCCGAAGACTTCGACCCCGGTCAGTGGAAAGACGCCCGCCGCTACATGGGCAAAATCACCGCTGTGGGCGACAGTGCCCTCACCATCCAAACCCGCGACGGCCAAACCCTCACCTTCGCCGTCACCGCCGACACCAAATTCCGCAGCCGCGACGGCTCGGTGAACGGCCTCGGCGACCTGCAGCCCGGCATGGGCGCCATCGTCATTGCCCGCAAGCAGGATGACGGCTCGCTGCTCGCCCTGGGCATCGGCGCTGGCAAAATCCGGAGTGAACGCCCCAGCCACTACATGGGCAAAATCACCGCCGTGGGCGACAGCACCCTCACCATCCAAACCCGCGACGGCCAAACCTTCACCTTCGCCGTCACCGCCAATACCAAATTCCGCAGCCGCGACGGCTCGGTGAACGG
>JALVOR010000070.1 GCA_027026295.1 Anaerolineales bacterium
TGTGCAAGTACTTGCGGCGTTCGTTGACATCCATGGGTTCCTCGGGTGACATGGCTTCCTCCAGTAACATTTTCTTTTGAAGGAACCATACCACCTCGGTAACATTTTAGATGAGAGAACGCGGGCCAAAAGCCATGATGCGGCAATGTGCTATAATGCTTTTTTGGGGATGTGCCTTGACATGCTCCCCCCGTTGGCGGCGTATCTGTGGAGGCGGAGGGCTTTCCAACAGGAAGCCTCTCCCTGCAAATGGACGATCTACACCGACGTCCTAGCCCCTGCACTGCCTGCGCGCGTGTTGCCGGGAAAGGATGATGTGGCTGCCGACGTTGCTGTCCGTTAAAGGGAAGGCTGCATCGGCATTGTTGCTCATTGTGGGCTGTGGTCACTTTTAGCGCCCTCAGGTGGTGTCATGTCCAACTGGGTTGCCAACCTGCTGTTTTTGCTGCAACGCTTCACCTGGGCCAGCGCCATTGATGTGTTGCTGGTCACGGTGATGTTTTTTGCCGTGCTTCGCTGGCTGCGGAACACGCAGGCCATGGCATTGGTGCGCGGTTTGGTAGCGCTCATCATTCTGGTGGTGTTGCTTACCAGCCTCATCAACCTGCCGGCGTTTTCGTGGCTGCTGCGGGCAATTTTGCCTGCCCTGATTCTGGCCATTCCTGTCATCTTTGCCCCTGAAATCCGGCAGGCGTTGGAGCGGTTGGGGCAGGCGGAGATGTGGTTCTCGCGCGGGCAGGCGGCTGCCACGGCCAGCATTACGCCGCAGGTGGTGGAAGCGGTCAAGCGGCTGGCGCGCCGCCGCCACGGGGCGCTCATCCTTTTTCAGCGGGCGATGCCGTTGCAGGCTTATGAGTCGACGGGGGTGTTGCTCGATGCCTATGTCAGCCCTGAACTGCTGTTGCAGATTTTCTACCCCAATACACCGCTGCACGATGGTGCAGTAATTATTGCCGGTAACCGCATTCGGGCGGCGGCTTGTGTGCTGCCGCTTTCCTCCAGCGGCGTGCTGGCGCATTCGCCGGAGCGCCCGATGGGCTTGCGGCATCGTGCTGCTTTGGGCGTGGCCGAAGTAACCGATGCCGTTGTGGTTGTGGTTTCCGAGGAAACCGGCACGGTTTCGGTGGCACATGAAGGGCGCATGACGCGCCGTTTGTCTGCCGAGCGGCTGCAGACGGTGCTGCAAAACTTCTTCCCCGAAGGGCAGCAGCGCCGTTCGTTCCGCGAAATGCTGTGGGATTTCGCCCGCCGTCTGATGGCCTCCACCCCCGACGAGGATGCACCGTCATGAGCCTGTGGCGCTGGTTGAAACGCAACTTCAGCACTCTGCTGATGTCTTTTTTGCTGGCTATCGCAGTGTGGGTTTCGGCGGTGTTGTCGGAGGACCCCAATGAGGTGCGCCTTTACCCGCAGGCAGTGAAAGTGGAAGCCGTTGGATTGGAAAGCGGCTTGATCGTGGTCGAAGGGCTGCCTGCAAGTGTGCGGGTTTCCCTGCGCGCCCCCCGCAGTTTGTGGACGCGGATTATCGACGACCCCACCAGTGTGCGCGCCACAGTGGATTTGACCGGGCTGCAGCCCGGCACTTACACCGTGCCGGTGCAAATCACGGTGGCTTACCACCCTTCAGAAGTGGTGAGCGTTGTGCCCGCCCGCCTGGAAATTGCCATTGACCGGCAGGTAAGCAAAACCGTGACCGTGGAACTCGACACGCACGGCGATGCGGCAGTAGGCTATTATGCCGCCGCACCGCTGGTGCAGCCCTATACGGTGGAGGTTTCCGGCCCTGAAAGCGCGGTGGAACGGGTGAAGGCGGTGCGGGCCGAGGTTTCCATTGAGGGGGCGCGGGAAACCGTCGAGAAAGAAGTGTCTCTTGTGGCGGTGGACGATGAAGGCAAACCGGTGCGTGGCGTCAAGTTGTCGTCTTCCCGCGCGACTGTGACGGTGGCAATCCGGCAGTTGGGGGGCTATCGCGATGTGGCGGTCAAGGTGCATCTGGTTGGGCAAGTTGCCAACGGTTACCGCATTACCAACGTTACGGTTTCGCCGCCTGTAGTCACCGTGTTTTCGCAGGAGCCGCGAAAAGTGCGCGATTTGCCCGGTTTCGTGGAAACCGAGCCGCTGGATATCACAGGTGCGA
>JALVOR010000071.1 GCA_027026295.1 Anaerolineales bacterium
CGATGCCAAAGCGGATGACGTCGCTCAGCGAAACCCGTAACCCGACCACAAAGAGGTAGGGGAAGAACAGCAAAAGCGGCGTGCCGTCACGCAGCACGCGATGAAAGGCTTTGGCAACCCGTCGGCCTGGCTCTGTGCCCAGCCCAAAGTAGGCAATCAGCAACAGCAGCGTGCCGACGTAGGGCAACGTTTCCATGAAGATATTTACCATTTTGGTTATCATTGTCTTGCTCCGTGTTTATTCGGTCAGCGCCGATGGCAACCACAGAAAACACAGAAGGATTACAGAGAACACAGAGAATTTGCTTTGCGTTTTTGCTCTCTTTGTACGTAACTGCCTACCTACTACGCAACAAGTGGCTTTTCGCCCTCACCACTCCCCCAGAGCCGCTCCCTTCGTCTTCGCTCAGGGCGGCGGCTCAGCCCCCTCTCCTCTCCCACTGGGAGAGGAGAGGGGGCGCGCAGCGGGGGTAAGGCGAGGGCGAGCAAGGTGTAACGTTGTTTCATGGCGTGGCAGAGTTACTGAAATTTTGGTTGTCAGCCTCGTTTTCGGTGCAGGGTAGGCAGTCTTTGCACTCTTTGCGTTACGCTTTGCGCCTTGGCGGCCTAAAAATCCGCGTTCATCCGTGACCATTCGTGTTGCCTGTGGCCTCTGCCCGCCGCCGGTCAATAATGGATGGTTTCAATTTGCGCGAGGGTCTCTTCGATGAGGGAAGGAATGTCCAGCAGCGCCTCCATCTCGGCAACGCGTGCCAGGTTGGCGCGGGTCGAAGGTTTTTTTGCCAGCAGCGCGCAGCCGTCGCGGTAAGGCTGCTTGGCAAGGTCATAAAAGCCCAGCCCCTCGCCCCAGTCGATGATTTCCTGCTTTGTCCACCCGATCAGCGGGCGGAAAATCGGGAACCCGGCCAGCGCGTCGTTCACGGCGAGCATGTTTTCCAGCGTTTGGGAAGCCACCTGCCCCAAACTGTCGCCGCTGAAGAGGGCTTTGGCGTGTTCCTGCTGCGCCAGAGCCGCCGCGGTGCGCGCCATGAAGCGCCGGAAGGCCACCACGCGGTAAGCCTGATAGCGGCGCACAATATCGGCGGCGCGGCGGTGGTAGGGGCGGTAAGGCAGGTAATGCACTTTGAGGCCGGGGATGTTGCGCCCCAGTTTGGCGGCGAGTTTGCCCACCTTTTGCGCGTGGGCTTCGGCGGCGCTTTCAAAAACGTGGAAATGCACCAACGCAATGCGCGCACCCCGCCGCGCCATCAGGTAGGCTGCCAGCATCGAATCGATGCCGCCGGAATACAGCCCCAGCAGTTTGCCGCTCATCCCCACAGGGAAACCGTTGGGGCCGGAATGTCGCTCGGCAAACACGAAGGCGGTGCCGGGGGCGATTTCCACGAAAATTTCGATGTCGGGCGAAGTGAGGTCAACCCCCATGCCGGTGGCTTCCACCACGGCGGCGCCCACATCGCGCCCGATGCCCTGCGAGTTCAGCGGGAAGCGCTTGTCGGCGCGGCGGGGGCGAATGGCAAAGGTCTTGCCCGGGGCGGCGAGTTTGCGGGCGGCTTCCACCGCTGCGGCGTTGATGGCACCCATTTCTGCGGGCAGGGCACGGGCTTTCGCCCACCATGCCACGCCGAAAACATCGCCGAAGTCTTCCGCTTTGGGACTTTCGGCCACCAGCCGCCCCATCAGGTGTTCCACCGAGGTTACGGCAGGGTGCTGGCGGCGGATATTCCGCCGCAACTGGTTGATGAAATCGCGGCGGTTGTGCCCCTTCAGCCCGATTTCGCTGCTGTAATGGATGAGATAAGTCGGCATTTTAACCCAGCCCCACGAGGTGGAAGAGTACGTAGCAGCCTGCGGCTATCAGCCCGCTGACAGGAATGGTTAGCAGCCAGGCATAGACCATGTCGCCAGCGATTTGCCAGCGCACCTTGTTGACGCGCTCTGCGGCGCCAGAACCCATAAGCGAGGAGGTCATCACGTGCGTGGTGCTCACCGGCCCACCCAGAATGGAAGCCCCGGCAATCACCAGTGCGCTGCCGATTTGTGAACTGAAACCGTGCACGGGCCGAATGCGGAAGACGCGCCCGCCTAAGGTAAGAATTAGCCGCCAGCCGCCCACGCCGGAACCCAGCGCCAACGCGC
>JALVOR010000072.1 GCA_027026295.1 Anaerolineales bacterium
CGGCCTGGCGAATCCACCACGTGGCGTAGGTGCTGAACTTGTAGCCGCGGGCAGGGTCGAATTTGTCAATCGCCCGCAGCAGGCCAAGGTTGCCTTCCTGAATCAGGTCGAGCAGGGGCACGCCGCGATCGAGGTAACGCTTGGCAACGCTGACCACCAGCCGCAGGTTGGCGCGAATCAACGCCGTGCGCGCCGCATCGGCGCGTTCCTCGATGGCGCGCATTTCGGCTTCCAGCACTTCATCGTCGGGCATATAACGGCGAAAGGTGCTCTCGGAAGGTACTCGCCCGTGACGGGCGTAAAACTCGGTGAGGCGGCTTGCCAGTTCCCCCGGCATGGCATACGCCGCGATGAACACCGTGACCAGGTGCGCGGCGATGCTATCCCAGAAAGGATCTTTGCCCCATGAGCCGTTGCTGAGGTAAGCCCGCACGTAGGAAGGCACCTCAGTCTGCCAGGTCACGTGCAACATTTGCGCTTCGGCGACCAGCAGTTTGTAATCTGGCGGTTCGCAGCCCCAGCGCTCGATGTCTTCCAATGCCCGCCGCCACGCCGTCGTGCCTTCGATATAAAGGGCGCAAAACAGCCGCCGCGGCGTGACTTCGCCCTGGCTGTGCGCCTTGGGGTGCGACTGCAACCAGGAAATTCGCTTGTGAGCGGCAATCATGGTCGCCAGCCAGAATTCCTGGTCAGCGCTCAACAACGCCGTTTGCCCGATTTCCCGCAGGTAAAGGTAAATCGGGTCGCTTTGGACTTCATCGTCTTCCAGCAAATTTTCTTCGACGGGCAAAATATCGGGCGGTTCAAGAGCGTCCCATTCCATAGCGCCTCTCAATTGTGCGTGGCTTCGTGATGCGTTGAGTCACTTAGGAGATTGCTCCTGGGCTGTAGCATGAAAACCGGCTTTCAGGGCCTTATCCAGCAAGGCGCGGCACCGCAGAAGTTCCATCAAACGCTGCTGATAGGTGGTGACCGAGGTCTGGTCATCCACTTCCTCAGCGCTTTTGAGAAGAAAACGGACCTCGCTCAGCCCATCATCTACCCGCAAGCGGCGCAAACGCAGCACCGCCTGGAAGAGGGCTTCGAGCCACTGGTCGGCAGCAGCGTACATGTGCGAGGTCGCCGCCAGACAGCGGTCGGCCTCTTCCTGCAAGTGATAAGGCAAACGCACCTGCACTTCATCCTGGGGTTCACGGGCGTCTTGTTCCAAGGCATCCAAAACGGCCTGGAACATCAGGCGATGTGGCTCGGCAGGGAAATCATCGTGGCGGAGGGGTTCCAACTGGCGTTCCCGCAGCAACCGGTCGAGGCGAAAACGCAAATGAGGGTCGCGCAACAATAGCCCCATGATCTGCATGGAAAGCCGGCTGTGCAGCGAAGCCGTTGCGGCGGGCGGTTTTGGCGTGGGCTGCCGCGGCTGAACAGGGGCCCTGGTGGGTGTTGCCGTGCGGCGGGAAGCCGGGCGTTTGCGGCGACGAGAGGGCGGTTTCCACGCCAGAAGTGTATTTTCGTCCACTCGCAGCAACGCCGAGAGTTTCTGCAGGTAGGTCTGCCGCTCGATGGGGTTGGCGACCTCGTAAACCAGCGGCAGCACCGCCTCGGCGAGGTCGGCTTTGGCTTTGGGGTCGTCCAAATCCAGGTCGGCGGCGAGGGTGTGCATGATGAACAAAATGATGGGCTGGGCATTGGCAAGCACGCCTTCCCACGCCGCGGGGTCAGCAAGGGCAATTTCGTCAGGGTCTTTGCCCTCGGGCAGCAGCGCCACCCGCAGGTCGGCTTTCAGGCGGCTTTCCTGCTGCACCAGCCCCCGGGGGTCGAAGCGGAAGCCATCGGCTTCGCTCAACGCCTGCCGGGCAACATCCATGCTGCGCAGGGTCGCCCGAATGCCCGCCGGGTCGGGGTCAAGCGCCAGCACCATGTGGCGGGTGTAGCGCTTGAGGGTGCGCAACTGCCCCTCGTTGAGCGCCACGCCCATAGGCGAAACCGCATTCGGGAAACCGGCCTGGTGCAGCCCGATGACGTCCATGTAGCCTTCGACAATCACCACCTGGTCGCGCTCGCGGATGGCTTTGCCCGCCTTGTCCAACCCGTAAAGCAAACGGCTCTTGTCGAAAATGTCGGTCTGGGGC
>JALVOR010000073.1 GCA_027026295.1 Anaerolineales bacterium
CTCGCAGGGGCTTTCCAAATCGGGGTGCAGCAGGGGCCACACCCACACGCCTTTGGGGCCCGTGTGCCAGCGGGCGACCCCGCGCACCTGCCCCCCTTGCGTGTAAACCACCGTGGTCGGCCACGCAGCGGGCGAAGGCAGCAGCCGTCGGGCCAGAGGCGGGGTGAGGTCGGCATACAGGCGTTCCGCGGCCCAGCGTTCCTCGGCCGAAGGCCAGTGCCACAGGGTTGCGGCGCGACGCGCTTGCGGGGGATGCCATTGCCAGATGCGATGGCGGGCGAAAGCACGGAAGCCCGCCTCCCGCAGGGCTGCGCTCCAGCCCGCGTGCAACGGCGCTTCGGCCAGCAGCGCGTGCACGCCCCGCAGCGCGGGGTGCGCCACCAGCGCCTCGATCAGGGGGGCCAACGCAGGCGGCGAGTCGGAAAGCAACGCCTGCCGGGGGGCCAGGTAAAGGAGGGAAGCGGTAGGGTACTCCACCGCGCGCTCGGCCAGGGCCAGCAATGGCGGCGCGTTGTGCCCTGCCGCGACCGCGCCGGCCAGCCCCGTGCTGGGCGAGAGCAGCGCCAGCAGCCCGCCGGCCAGCAGGCCGCTGCCGCCCACGGTCGCGTGGCGAGTGTCCACCGCCAGGGCTTGGCCGCGGTAGCGGCGCAGCAAAGGCAGGTCGCGCCACGTCAGCGCACGCGCAGAAGAGGGAGGGTCTTTCGTCATGGTCTGCCCAGGCAAACAGCCTCCGCCTCAGGGAGCGGCGGCTGCCGACCAACCGGCCAGGTGGAGAAAATAGCGGTGGAAGCGGGTGTCGTCGGTGAGTTCGGGGTGGAAAGCCGTGGCCAGCAGATGCCCTTGTTGGGCGGCCACAATGCGGCCATCGTCTAAAGTGGCCAGCACCTCGGCCGGCGGGGTGACGGTTTCGATGAGCGGCGCCCGGATGAACACAGCGCGGAAGGGGCGCTCGTCTGCGGGCGCCACCGTTTTGAGCGCGGGCACGGGGATGTCGGCTTCGAAACTGGCGATCTGCCGGCCAAACGCGTTGCGCTCGACGGTGATGTTCATCAGGCCCAGCAGGGGCTGGCTGCGCCGCGCGTCGCGCGAGAGGAAGATCGCCCCCGCGCACGTACCCCAGATCGCGTGCTCGCGGCCAAAGGCGCGCAGCGGCTCTAACAGGCCAAAGGCCACCGCCAGTTTGCCGATGGTGGTCGATTCCCCGCCGGGGATGATCAGCCCGGCCAGGCCGTTCAAATCGGCGGGCAGGCGCACTTCCCGCACCGCGACGCCCAAGCGGCGCAGCATCACCTCGTGTTCCCAAAACGAGCCTTGTAGGGCCAGCACCCCCACGGTGAATTCGTCGCGAGGGGGCGGCGCTTTCTCGGGGGGAATCAGGTTGGGGGCGTGGTTCATGGCGTTGGGTGGTCGGTGCTCAGGGCTCGGTGTTACCACCCGCGCCCGGCGAGGCGGGCTTCTTCGGGAAGGTCTTCCACCTGCTGGCCGCGCATGGGTTCGCCCAGGCCTTTGCTGACCTCGGCGAGGATTTCGGCGTCGTTGAAGTGGGTGACGGCCTTGACGATGGCGGCGGCGCGCTTGGGCGGGTCTTCCGACTTGAAGATGCCCGAACCAACGAAGATGCCGTCGACCCCGAGTTGCATCATCAGCGCGGCGTCGGCGGGGGTGGCAATGCCGCCCGCGGCGAAGTTGACCACCGGAAGACGCCCAAGTTCTTTGACCTCGCGCACCAAGGCGAGGGGCGCGCCGATTTCTTTGGCAAAGGTGTAGATTTCTTCGTCTGCCATGCTTTGCAGGCGGCGGATTTCGCCCAGCACGGTGCGGGCGTGCCGCACGGCTTCCACCACGTCGCCGGTGCCGGCTTCGCCTTTGGTGCGAATCATGGCTGCACCTTCGGCAATGCGGCGCAGGGCTTCGCCCAGGTTGCGGGCGCCGCACACAAAGGGCACCTTGAAGTTGTGCTTGTCGATGTGGTGTTCTTCGTCGGCGGGGGTCAGCACTTCCGATTCGTCGATGTAGTCCACGCCGAGGGCTTCCAGAATTTGGGCTTCCACAAAGTGGCCGATGCGTACCTTCGCCATCACCGGAATGCTGACGGCGTCCATGATTTTGAGGATGAGTTCAGGGTCGCTCATGCGGGCAACGCCGCCCTGCTTGCGGATGTCGGCGGGGACGCGTTCCAGCGCCATGACCGCCACAGCGCCGGCATCTTCGGCAATTTTGGCCTGTTCGGGAGTGACGACGTCCATGATGACGCCGCCCTTCAGCATTTGCGCAAGGCCAACTTTGACCTTGAAAGAGCCGGTAATGTACTCGCTCATTCCTGCCTCCATACATCCCTTGAGGGATGGAAAAGTAAGATTTGCTGCAATTTTACCACGGGGGTATAAAGAAAGAAGATCGCAGCGCATTCCGGCATTGAGGAATGGATGGCAGCAACGGAGAGATGGTTTCACCGGAAGCAAATTGCGGGCTTTTTCGCCGCTGGCGTGAATTTGTTTGTCTGGGATGGTCTGGTCAACGTTCCCCGGAAAGCGGGTGCCCCAACGTTTGTTGGTTTCCATTGCTGTTGCATTGCAGTTTTGCATAGATTCTGGCGTTGCAAGGGCTTCATGGTATAATCAAGCATTGCCGAGCACTAATTGGGGTGAGCGGCATGTTTTTTCGCGAATTTTGCAAAGGAGTGTTGCCATGAGTATACAAACTGTTATCGCTCCCGACGGCACGGAAATCCAACGTAAGATGCGCTTTGTCGGGAAAGTGCTCAAGACCACGACGGCGGGCGCCATTGTTGATATTGGCGTGGGCAAGCCCGCTGTGGTGCATATCTCGCAGTTGCGGGAAGAACCTGTCAAGAAGGTTGAAGATGTGGTCAATGTGGGGGACGAGGTCGAGGTGTGGGTGCGTCGCATGACCCCCAAGGGAATTGTGGAACTGACGATGATCAAGCCCCTTGACCTGGAATGGCGTGAAATCAAGACCGGCATGACGGTCAAGGGGAAGGTTGAGCGCATCGAGAAATACGGCGTGTTCGTCAACATCGGCGCCGAGGTACCCGGTCTGGTACACATCAGCGAAATGACCCACGGTTTCATTCGCTCGCCGCGCGACCTGGTGAAGGAAGGCGACGAAGTGGAAGCCCAGGTGATTGCCGTCAGCCGCCGCAAGCGCCAGATCAAACTGAGCATGAAGGCATTGGAGCCGAAACCTGAAGAGGTCATGCGCGAAGTCAACAACGGTGGCCGCCGCAAGTCCCGCAAGGGCAGCCGCAGTAGCGAAAGCGCCGCGCAGGAATCGCAGGAATACGTGCCTACCGCGATGGAAATGGCGTTGATGGAAGCCCTGCGCCAGGCTCGCGCCGAAATGGAAACTTCCTCGGGCAAAGCCCAGGCTGCTGCCAGGAAACGTGTGAAGGAACTGGAAGCGCTGCTTTCCAAGCGCGTGCCGCTCAACTAATGGAACACTGAGCCGCAACGCGTGGCAACGCTCTTGTCCCGTGCCCATCTTCGTGATGGGCACGGTTGGTTTAAGGGCAAGGTTGTGGGTAATTGTTCAGTCCTGCGAAAACAGACCGCGGATGACACGGATAATGACGGATGCACGCGGATTTTTTGTAACGCAAAAGTGAAAAGAAGGCGAAGAACGCAAAGGATGTTGTCAATTCGGCATAGTGGCTTCGGACGCTACGAATTGACGAAGTAACGCCTCATTAATTGCCTTGTTTCTGTGTTTTCTATGGTTTTCAATCTTGCCGTGGCCGAACAGATACAGTTGTGGTTTAATACACTCGCACCATGCCCAGAATCTGCTTGCGCTTTTACGCTGAGTTGGAAGACTTTTTGCCCCCTTCCCGCCGCGGGCAGGCGGTGGAGGTGAGTTTTCGCGGCCCCCAGACGGCAAAGCATCTGATCGAATCGGCGGGCGTGCCCCATGTGGAAATCGGGCGTGTGCTGCGGGCAGGGGAAACCTTCCCGCTGGATGAGGTGCCGGAAGACGGCGCGTGCCTGGAAGTGTGCCCGCGAAAGCCGCGCGAACGCTGGCCTGCCGACCAGCCTGCGCCTCGCTTTGCCCTGGATGGCCACCTTGGGCGGCTGGCTTCTCACCTGCGGCTGTTGGGCTTCGACACGTGGTATTGCAATTCTGTGGAGGATGCCGACCTTGCGGCATTGGCTGCTCGCGAGGGACGGGTGGTGTTGACTCGCGATCAGGCGTTGCTGAAGCGCAAAATTGTGCGCTATGGCTACTGGGTGCGGGCGCTGGAGCCCCGCGAGCAGGCAACCGAGGTGATGGCACGGTTTGATGTCTCCGGGCTGGCGCAGCCGTTTTCCCGTTGCCCGCGCTGCAACGGCTTGCTGAGGCCGGTTTCCAAAGCCGAGGTCATTGACCGGTTAGAACCTCTTACCCGCCGGTATTACGACGAGTTTTACCGCTGCGACCGCTGTGGGCAGGTTTACTGGCGCGGCAGCCACTTCGGCAAAATTGTGGCGATGGTTGAGGGTTGGTTGAAGGCGGGCGGCGAATCTGTTGGTTGATTGTTACTTGCTCCTGTGGAGAATCTCCATGCGTAAACAACTGGAAGCCCTGTTGGAATTTCACCGTGCGATGAAAGTGTACTATGCCGAGCGCCCAACGGCGGCGTTGCCCGACGATGTGGCGGCGGTGCGGCTGGCGCTGCTGGAGGAGGAACTGGACGAATACCGTCAGGCATTGGTGGCGGGCGATTTGGTGGAAATTGCCGATGCCCTCACCGATTTGCTCTATGTGCTCCTGGGCACGTTCATCAGCCACGGCTTGCAAGATGTTGCTGAAGATCTGTTCGCCGAGGTGCACCGCAGCAACATGACCAAAATTACGCCCGAGGGGGAAGTCATCTATCGGGAAGACGGCAAGGTGCTGAAGCCGCCTACCTTCGAGCCGCCCGACTTGCGGCGGGTGCTGGCCGAGCACGGCGTTGAGGTCGCAGGGTGATTGCCTTTCCCCCGTTGGTGGAAGCCCGCCTGCTGCGGCGGGAAAACCGCTTTCGGGCGGCGGCGCGGCTGGCCGATGGGCGGGAAGTCGCCGTGCACGTGCCCAATTCGGGGCGGATGCACGAGGTGTTTGACAGACCGCGACGGGCGTGGCTGGCGCGGGCGCGCAATCCGCACCGCAAAACGCCCTATGACTTGGTGCTGGTGGAAGGCGACGGCGGCGTGCTGATTTCGGTGGATTCCCGCCTGCCCAACCGCCTGTTTGCCACCGCGCTGCAGCAGGGAGTTTTTGACGGTTGGCTTGGTTTGCCCTCAAAGGCGTGGCAGGTGCGCCCGGAACCGCCTTACGGCGAGGGGCGGCTGGATTTCCTGCTCACCGCTCCCGACCATCGCCGCTGGTGGATTGAAACCAAGTCCATCACGTTGGTGGAAGATGGCGTGGCGCTGTTCCCCGATGCGCCCACGGCGCGCGGCCGCCGCCATTTGGCCGATTTGTGCCGTCTGGTGCGTGCGGGCGACCGCGCCGCGATGGTGTTCATCGCCCAGCGGCATGATGCCGCGGCCTTTGCCCCTCACCCCACCGCCGACCCCGATTTCCCCGCGGCGCTGCGCCGGGCTGCGGCTTGCGGCGTGCTGGTGAAGGCTTACCGCTGCGCGATGACGTTAGAAGGCGTCGGCGATTTGAGGGAAATTCCTGTGCGGGTGGGGGGATGAAGCAAAAACCACAGATTCCACAGATTGGCGCAGAAGGCACAGATTTTTTTGTATTTTCTCTGTGCCTTCTGTGAGTTTCTGTGTCTTCTGTGGTTTCAGCGAAAATTTGCGCTTGGGGAGGCTTTCAGCAATCCCTCGCCTTTACCAGCCGCAATGCCTCTTCGAAAACCTCGTCAATGCTCAATCCGTCGGAGTTGAGGATGACAGCATCCTCGGCGGCGCGCAGGGGGGCAACATCGCGCCCCCGGTCTAAGCGGTCGCGGGCGTGCACGGCTTCCAGAATTTGCGCATAATCGGCCTGTTCGCCGCGGGCGAGGCGTTCCTGATAGCGGCGGCGGGCGCGTTCTTCGGGCGAGGCGTCCAAGTAAATCTTCAGTTCAGCGTCGGGCATCACCACCGTGCCGATGTCGCGCCCGACCATCACCACCTTGCCGCGGCGGCCAATGGCGCGCTGCTTGTCGGTGAGGGCAGCCCGCACGCCGGGGTGCGCCGCCACAATGGAAACCTTGCCGTCCACTTCCTGCGAGCGAATTGCCCAGGTGACGTCCTTGCCATCCACCAGCACATCGTATTTGCGCCCGTCTTCCACGCTGGTCGGGCGGACGTCGATATCCAGATTGGCGGCAAGGGCAGTCAGACGGTCGGCGTCTTCCACAGCATAACCGCGCTGCAGCGCTGCCCAGGCCACGGCGCGGTACATGGAGCCGGTTTCGATGTAGCGAAACCCCAGGCGGCGCGCCAGTTCCCGCGCCACCGTACTCTTGCCACTGCCGGCCGGACCATCGATGGCGATGATCATTCGCGGATCCCGGCCAGTCTGACGCGGTTGCGGTTGGCGCAGGCGAAGGTTTTATCCAAGGCCTCCTGATCTCCTTCTTCAATCATCCCGCGCAGGGTGCCCAGGGTTTCCTGGAACCGGCCGATCAGGTCCAGCAC
>JALVOR010000074.1 GCA_027026295.1 Anaerolineales bacterium
TCTCGTAGCCGTACTTCACCGTGGTGTGGTCGCGCCCGCCTAACAGTTCGCCAATTTGGGGCAGGGAAAGGTTGGCGTCTTCCCGCAGCAGGTACATGGCAATCTGGCGGGGCAGGGCAATTTTGTGCGAGCGGCTCTTGCTGCGCAGGCGTTCCACCGTGATGCCAAAGTTTTCCGCCACCAGGCGGATGATGTGTTCCGGCTCAATGGTTTGCTTGTGGGGGAGCATGTCGGCAAGGGCGGCTTCCACCAGGTCGGTCGTCAGGGGCATGCCCCGCAGTTCGGCATACGCCAGTACGCGGGTGAGTGCGCCTTCCAGTTCACGGATATTGGACTGCATGTAGCGGGCGATGGTTTCCAGAATGTCCATCGGCACGGTTTTGCCTGCTTCTTCGGCTTTGAAACGCAAGATGGCGACGCGGGTCTCGAAATCGGGCGGCTGGATGTCGGCGGTCAGCCCCCACTCGAAACGGGAACGCAGGCGCTCTTCCA
Source organism: Anaerolineales bacterium (assembly GCA_027026295.1). Classification (GTDB taxonomy): domain Bacteria; phylum Chloroflexota; class Anaerolineae; order Anaerolineales; family DRMV01; genus DRMV01. The sequence goes on from JALVOR010000074.1 coordinate 493, forward strand.
GGGTGACCAATGCTTTGGGCGGTCGGTCGGAGGTCAGCACAATTTGCTTGTTCTGCCGATGCAGGGTGTTGAAGGTGTGAAAGAACTCTTCCTGAGTGGATTCCTTGCCGGCGATAAACTGGATGTCGTCAATCAGCAGCACATCCACCGTGCGATATTTCTCGCGAAAGGCTTCGGTGTTGTGGGTGCGGATGGCGTTGATGAGGTCGTTGGTGAATTCCTCGGAAGAGACATAGCGCACTACCAGTCCCTTCTCGATGCAGGCATTACCGATGGCGTGGAGCAGGTGGGTTTTGCCCAAACCAACGCCGCCGTAGAGGAAAAGGGGGTTGTAGGCCTGGGCAGGCTTTTCGGCAACGGCAACGCTGGCGGCATGGGCAAGGCGGTTGTTGGAACCCACCACGAAGTTGCTAAAAGTGTAGCGCGGGTTGATAGCCGAGGTGTTGGGCGAAATGGCAGGGCGGTTGTCCACCGGCACAGGGTGATGGCCGTTACCGTTGCCATTCCCGTTGTCGCGAGCGGCTGCTGCTTCCTCACGCCACACCACGAATTCCACATCCAGCGGGCGCGCCATCAGCCCCGCGAGTTTGCGGCGCACGGTGCTGCGCAAGCGGCTTTCCAGCCAATCACGGGCATAAGCATTCTGCACGCCCACCACCAATTTGTCATCGTCAAGGGAAACCGGCTGGGTGTCGCGCACCCAGGTGTCGAAGGCAGCCTTGGGCATCTCCATGCGCAATTGCCCCAAGACAGTTTGCCATACCTGTAATGTTTGCTGTTCCACGCCGACCTCCTTGTTCCCATTCCGCCCCTGTTTTGGGCGCTTGCCGTAGTGTGTTCCACGTTGGTTTACGGCAGCAATGAATACAATGTTGCGTCCCCATGGTGGTGCCATATTCTACTTGCTCTTCGGGAAAGCAGCAACGATGTCAAACCTACGAAATCTTAAAAACTTTATCTTCTTTAAGGTTTAAAACCTTAAAGAAGTCTCCCCACCGGCACAATCGCCAGCGTATTTTCAGAAAGGACGTTCTGCTTTCTGTTGGGGAAACACTTTTCAGGGCACCCATATCTGGGCAAGACTATCCGAAAACTGTACTTTTACCCAGATTTCGGGTCCGTCTGCCGCCCTTGCAGCGCGCGTCAGCCAACGCCAAAAGATTCTAAGCAACCGCGTTGCCGCGCGTTTGCCTGTGGAAAACGTCGCGACTTTTACGCCGACTCGCGCGCAAAGCCCGTCAGCGGCGGCGGCGATGCCACACAATTCCCCCAAACGCCAGGGATAAGAGCAACACGCCAACACCCCACCACGCCCACCGCGGGAAGCCTGCCGTCGGCGCAGCCGTTGGCGAGGGCGAAGGCGTAGGCGTTACCACTGACTGGACGAAAGTTCCTGCTTTCTCCCCCGCTGACGAGGCTTCACCGTCAAGGGCTTCAGGTGCCAGGGCAGCCGCGGGAGCGGCTTCCTGGGGCTGGACTGCAACGTTAGCAGGCTGCTCGGCCACTTGCGTTTCGGGCGCTGCCATTTGCTCACCCCGTGACGGCGGCAGGGCGGCCATGTTCTGTACCCTCCGCGCGAGCAGGCCGCCCCCCACCAGGGTCCGGTCCACCTGGGC
>JALVOR010000075.1 GCA_027026295.1 Anaerolineales bacterium
GGAGGCCGGTGGTCGGCAGGCTGGGGAGGTTCGCTGGTGAGGGCGTTTGCCAGTTGACTGACCTGTGCCCGAATGTGGGTGAAAGGCATGCTGGCGTCGAAGACCATTGCCAGCAGCAGGTTGGCGGCTACCGGCGTGGCATAGAGCAGGAAATCCCGCTGGACGGCAGCCAGCCGCAGGAAACGGGCGAAGTCACCGTTGCCGTCGGCAGCCCAGAAGTGGGCGGCGGCGTGCGCCAGTTCTTCGGAGGCGGGCTGGGGCAGCGCCCCGGCATATGCCCATAATTCGCCCTTGGCGGTGATGAGTGCAGCAGCCTGCGCTGAGGTTTCGAGGCTGAGGCGGGCGAGGTGCTGCGCTGCGAGGTTGATGTTGGTGAGCCACGGCGGTGGTGGTGGAAGTTCATCGCTGTTTTCCGCCGAGTTTTCGCTGCTGGTGTTTTCTGTCAATGTTTCCACCGCGGCAAGCAGGTCGGGCAGGTAGATGGGGTGGGCGAGCACGCGGTCGGGGTGCAGGGCGTCAGCGTCGATGTCATCCCCCTGGATCAGGATAAGTTTGCCGTTAGGAGCCTGGGCGCGCCAGGCTTCCACCAGCGCGCGCAGATCGCCTGCCATGTCGCTATCCAACACCAGCAGGTTGGCGGCAGGCGCCTGGGCGAAGGCTTCGGGCGAGGCTTCGGTGTGAACGGTGGCTTCGATGTTTAGCGGTGCCAGCGCCTCGCGGATTAATTCCCCAAACGCCGCTTTAGGGGTCAACACAAAAGCGTGGTTCACTTGTCCAGTTTCTTGACCAGGGTGAGGAACTCGTCCCATTCCTCTTCAAAGAAATGCACGGTCAACGCGCCGAGTTCCAGATGGTAGGTGGTTTCGCCATCGGGCTCGATGGCTTTCCAGGCGAGGTAATTGCGGGTTTCGGCAATGGTTTCGGTTTTGGGTTCTTCGAATTCGCTCATGGGACACCTCGTGTTTGGGGTTTAGCGCAGGCGGCGGTAGGCTTGCTTCAGTTTGTGGGCAACGCCAGCCAGAAGGGGGCGCGGTGGCGTGGTATGCCAGTCGCTCCACGGGTCTTGGTCGTACATTTTGCGGATGATGTAATGCCCGAACAGTTTCAGGGAAGCCAGCGTGGGGGCGGCAAAAAGCAGTCCCAGCACGCCAAAGAGTTTAGCACCAATCAGCGCGGTGAGCAAGACGGCGGCAGGATGCACCCCCAAAGCGTTGCCGAGGATGCGAGGGGTAACAAAGTTGTCAATGATGTTGTCGCCCACGAACATGCCGCCAATGGCAATGAGGGCCAGTTCCCATGTGGGAAGCCCCCAGGCGGCTTCCGGCTGGAAGAGGATGACCAACGCCGTGATGGTGTAGAGCACGATGGGGCCGACGTACGGCACGAAGCGGGCGATGGTTGCCAGCAGCGCCAGTGCCAGCACCATGCGCACGCCCAAAATGTTCAGCCATACCCATGTCCACACCATCGCGATGAAGGCGACGGTGAGTTGTCCGCGCAAAAAGGCGCTCCAGATGCGCCCCAGTTCCCTGCCCATGCGTTGCAGGTCGTGTTGATAGCCAGGGATGCTGATGCTGATGACGTTGCTCGATACTTTGTTCGATTCGGCCAGCAAAAAGTAGGAAATCAGCCATACGAAAGCCATCCAACCGAGCAGCCCCAATGTGGAAGCCGCCAGGCTGCTGATGAGGGAGCCGACTTCCCCGACCAGGGGCTGAAGCACGCCCAGGAGTTGCTGGCTGAGGGCGTTGAGGTCATACTGGCGCAGATCGATAATCCAGGGGCCGAGGCTGAACGTGTGGGTCGAAAGGTAGTTGAGCCAGCCGGGCAGGTCATTGAGCAGAAAGTTCTGCACGATGAGGTATAGCCCTTCGGTTTGCTGCACCAGCACGATGCCGCTGGCTGCCAGCAACGCCAGCACGGTGGCTGCCAGTACAAGGTACACCACTGTAACTGAAACGCGCCATGAGAGGGGCGTGTGGCGTTCCAGGAAGGATGCTAAGGGGTGCATCAAATAGGCCAGCATGATTGCCAGCAGCAACGGCCCGATGAAGTCGCTGAATGCTACCACCAGCGCGGCAACGACGATGAGCACGCTGACACCC
>JALVOR010000076.1 GCA_027026295.1 Anaerolineales bacterium
GGTTTCCCCTGAGCATTGGGAAAACATTGCCATCTACGGTCGCGAAATCTGGCTGCTGGGTTTCACCACCTGGCGGGAATTCTGGCGGCGCGCCCGCTATGTCCGCCGCGGCGAGCGCAGTTTTCCCCACGGCACGCACTTTGAACCGGCGTATTTGCTGCCCTGGTGCGCCCTGGAGCCGCTGCGGGCGTTATAATTAGCCTGTGTCAAGTAATCCGGTATCAGGTGTTTTCGTGTCAACCATGACCCCGTTCTGACCTCAAGGAGCCTTTATGCCTACTTATCGCCTTGCGTTCCTCGGTTTTGGTAATGTTGGGCAGGCCCTGGCACGCCTGCTGCTGGAAAAGCGCGCCGCGTTACAGGCGCGCTATGGCATTGACTTCAGCGTGACCGGCATTGCCACCGGGCGGCACGGCACTGCCATTGACCCCCACGGGCTGGATGTGGAAGCCGCGCTGAAACTGGCTTCCGGGGGCGGCAGCCTCGGCGCGCTGAACGCCGCCCCGCCGGTTTCCACCGGCATTGACTTTGTGGAAAGCGTGCCCGCCGATGTGCTTTTCGAGAACACACCGGTGGATTACGAGGCCGGCGAACCCGCCAGCACCCACATTCGCCTAGCCTTGCAGCGGGGCATGCACGTCGCGACGGCCAACAAGGGGCCGGTCGTGCACGCCTGCCAGGAACTCGCCGACCTCGCCCGCTCGGTCAACCGCCGTTTCTTCTTTGAATCCGCCGTGATGGATGGCGCGCCGATTTTCTCGCTTTTTCGGGAAACCCTGCCCGCTGCCGACCTGCGGGCTTTCCGCGGCATCCTGAATTCCACCACCAACCTGATTTTGACCCGCATGGAAACCCACCTGGAAACCTTCGAGCAGGCAGTGGCTTACGCCCAGTCCATTGGCATTGCAGAAACCGACCCCAGCGGCGATGTAGATGGCTGGGATGCGGCCATCAAAGTAGCGGCGCTGGTCACGGTGCTGATGGGCGTGCCGCTGAAACCGCAAGACGTGCAGCGCGAGGGCATCCGCCGCATTGGGCGCAAAGAAGTGCAGGAAGCCGCGGCACAAAACAAACGGTGGAAACTGGTGTGTGAAGCCCGCCGCACCCCCGACGGTGTGGAAGCCCGGGTTGCCCCGCAGCAGGTCGGCCCCGAGTCGCCCCTCTATGGCGTGGAGGGCACTTCGTCCATCATCACTTTCGAAACCGATGTCTTGGGCGCGCTCTCGGTGCGGGAAGACAACCCCGGCCCCCACACCACGGCCTATGGCCTGCTTGCCGATTTTCTCAATGCGGTGCGTGCGGACTAACCACCATGCGACTGACCCCCGAAAAACTTCGCCGTTATGTCGAGAAACTCGTCGCCCAGCGCCGCGGCGATTTGCGGCTGCTGGCGGTTTATTTGACCGGCTCGCTTTTGCGCGGTCAGCCTTTTTTGGGTGGCGCAGCCGATGTGGACGTGGTTTTCGTTTACAACGGCACACCGGAGGCCGAGCACGAGGTGCTTCCCCTGCCCGGCGAAGCCCACCTTGACCTGCGGCACCACGACCGCAGCCGCTACGAACCGGCGCGCAACCTGCGCAGCGCACCTTATCTTGGGCCTTCCCTGTTTCGCGCCGAATCCCTTTTCGACCCCCAGCATTTTCTGGATTTCGCCCAGGCCGCCGTGCGCAGCCGCTTTCATGCCCCTGAAACTGCTTTGGAGCGGGCGCGTGCCCTGACGCAGACCGCCCGCGAAGCCTGGTTTGCCCTCGATGACGATTTCACGCCCGCGGCGTTAGCGCAATACCTCGAAGCGGTGTTTCAGGCCGCCAATGCCCCGGCCACGCTTTTGGGCTACACCCTCTCTCGGCGGCGTCTCTTGCTCGATTTCCCTGCCGCGGTGCAGCATTGGGGCTATGCCCACCTCACCGGGCTGCTGTTTCGCATGGTAGGCGCGGCGCGCATCGCCCCCGAAACCCTGCAGGCTGCCCTCCCTGCGTGGGAAAACGCCCTTGCCGCGGCTGCGGCGGCTTCCCCAGCCCCGACGGAACTGGCGCGCCCCCGCCAGCCCTACTATCGCCGGGCGGTGGCGGCTTACCTTGCCAGCAGTACCCCCGCC
>JALVOR010000077.1:0-342 GCA_027026295.1 Anaerolineales bacterium
CGGCCAGGGCCAGGGGTTCGTGGGTAGGCATGGCGGCGCGCCACGGCGTGTAGAGTTGCCCGGCGGTGGTGACCCACTCGCGGAGTTCCTCGCCCTGCTCAGCCCAGGCGTGCAGCATTTGCAGGGCTTCTTCGCTGCGCTGGTCTTGCGCGGCGTAGATGTCCTGCGCTTTTCCGGCGAAAGTCTGGATTTTTTCGTAAACGGAGCGATAGTCCAAAGGCATGGAAGCCGTCCGTGGGGAAAAAGGCTGCGAATGACGCGGATGGTGACGGATGGTCGCGGATTTTCAGGGGGTCAGGGGGTTAAGAGCCTGTCCGAAAATTCTTTGCAGATGTGTCACTG
>JALVOR010000077.1:352-2086 GCA_027026295.1 Anaerolineales bacterium
GGAGACTGCTTCGGCGGGCTGAGCAATGACGAAGCCCGCCGAAGCAGTCTCCTGGCCGATAAAAAGGGGGATTGCTTCGCCCTGGAGCCTGCGCCGAACGCGGCGAGGGGGGGCTCGCAATGACATCACCACGATATTTTTCGGATAGAGTCTAAGTGGTGAGGGGGGCGCGAGCAGCAATTGACGAAGGCTGGTATCTAACCCAACGGGATAACTTCTGTGTCTTCAGTGGATTTCTGTGGTTCTCGCGTTATTCACACACTACCGATTATACTCCGCCGCGGCGTTGTACACCCGTTGGAATTCCTGCATGAATTGGGAAGCCAGCAGCGGGTCGAAAACGATGAGCATATTTTCGTCGTTGCGGGTTTCGGCGCTGCGGGTGAAGTTGTAGGAGCCGAAAACCACGGTTTCTTCGTCGACGATGAAGACCTTGTGGTGCATGGCGTAAGGGTTGGCGTCCAGGAAAACGGCCAGCCCCGCCGCCTTGAGGTATTCGTATTCGTTGCCTTTGCTGGTGTGTGCCTGCTGCTCGTCGAACACCCCGGCAACCTTCACGCCTTGCCGGGCTTTGGCAACCAGCAACCGCGAGAGGTCGTCGTCGGTGAAATTGAACGCCATGAAGTAAATGCTCTTCTGCGCCCCTTCCAGCAGCGGCATGAGGTGGGGCAGCGGGTGGTCTTCGGGGGCAAAGTAAACTTCCACGGCGACGTTGTCCAAATTGACCTGCGGGTGGGGCGTGTTCGCCAGGGATTCCGCCCCAAAGCGGTGTTGGATGAACATTTCCTCGAATTCGGCGGTGTAATCATCGGCGAGTTGGCGGGAAAGGATGCGTTCCAGGTTGTTGTTGTTGCGGTAGGCGCCGTTGAGGGTGAAATTCATCGAACCCGTCCACACTTCGTAGCGGTCGATGACGATGAACTTGTCGTGCATCAACGCGCGGCGGTTGTCGCCTACCACGGGAATACCCGCCGCGATGAGGTCTTGGAATTCCTGGCTGTCCAGATGGTCCGATTCGGCGACCACGCGCACCTGCACGCCGCGGCGGTGGGCGCGAATGAGGGCGTCGCGGATGCTCCAGAGGTTGAGGTCGTAGAGTGCCGCATCCACGGAAACGCGGGCGTTGTCGATGGCTTCGGCAACGACGGCATCGGGGCCGTTGCGCAGGTTGCTGCTTCGGTCGGGGTGGGTGAACCAGACGGCGATGCGGTCGGCTGCTGCTGTGGCATTGCCCGCGGGCGGGTTTTCCCTTTGGGGGGTGGAAAGGGCGGGCTGGCACGCTGCCAGCAGCATGAGCAGGAACGCAAAGCGGATTTTGGGTTTCACAGATGGCCTCGGGGAAATCGTCAGGGTGTCGGATAGTCAGGTGGTCAAATGGTCAGGTGGTTGGGAAACATCAGCGCGCTGCGTCGCCGATGTCCTTGTTTATTTTACTTGATGCAGATGAGAGGATGGGAAAGCGGCAGAAATGCAGGGCGGAAACAGGGCGGCTTCCGGCGTGGCATGGCAGGGATGTTGTTGGCGGTTTCCTGCGTTGGGACGGGTTGTTCGATGGCCTTGCCGGTGCGGACGTCGTAGAGCACGTTCTTTGCCCCGCCCGGCGTGGGCCAGCAGGGATAAGTGATATTCCCCCAGCTCCAGTTGGGGCGGCACCACGAGAGGTTCAACGACGATGCGTTCACATAACGCACGCTATACATCAACCGCCCTTCGGGGGTGACTAGGCGCCCCTTG
>JALVOR010000078.1 GCA_027026295.1 Anaerolineales bacterium
GCTTCCCCATCATCTTCCACGCCAACCGGCTCCCTCCCGCACACGCAAAATTGAGTCTCCGATGCCCCCTATTCCCCCTCGGCCACCCGCAGCCCGTGAAATCTGCGCCGCCACGCCGCAAGGTGCCACCCGCTGGGGGCATTTTGCTGCCATCCTGCTACCGCCGCTGCTGGCAGCAGGTTATGCCTCCTACCGGTTCACCTTCTTTTACACGCACTACGGTCCCGTAGCAGCGATCTACCGCTCGCGATCAGCATGGGCGCTTGCCTTCGCGCTGGCATTGGTCGCGCTGGTTGTGTGCATTCGAGCGCGCTGGCGGCGGCAATCGTGCCTGACGCTGGAAAACAGCGGCATCGCCCTGCACATTGCCCCCCGCCAGCCCCGCACTCTGGCATGGGAAGACGTCGCCGGCATCAGCCTGCACCTTACCCGCGGCGGAATGCTTTCTCCGCGCTGGCGGGGACACCTCACCCTGCACCTCAACAAGGGGGAAAGCGTGCGCCTCGACAGCCGTTTTCCTGACCTGCCCGGGCTGGCTGAAGAACTCCAGCGCCGCTGGTATGCCGCCCGCCGCGCCGAGTTGCAGCAGGCATGGCAACGCGGCGAACCCCTCGCTTTTGGCAAAATCAGCATCGCACCCCAGGGCCTGCAACTGCGCCGCAGCCTGTACCCGTGGCGCAACGTGAAACAGGTTGCCATCACTCGCGGGCGGCTCGTGATAGAATTGACCACCGGGAAAACCCTCCGCGTGCCGCTCTCGCGCGTGCACAACCCGCACGCCCTCCTTTGGTGGCTATACGAAGAGACGAAACGATGAACAGAAAATTTGCCCCGCTCCTTGCGCTTATGTTGGGCATACTCACGGCGTGCAATCTACCGCTTTCCTCTGCCCAGCCTGCCGCCGCAAACACCACCTCGGCTGCCCTGCACAACAACGCCACCGTCACTTTTCGCGTGCAAGCCCCTTCCGCCTCGGGCGACATCGTGCTTGCCGTGCTGGACGAGGTCAGCGGGCTGAACATCAACCCCAAACGCTACCCCATGACCGCCGCTGGCGACAATATATATGAAGCCCAGGTGCCCGCCGTAACGGGCGCCGTGCTCAAATACCGCTATGAGCGGCACAACGGCAACACCGTTGCCATCGAAACCCAGGCTTCTGGCGCACCGGTACGTTACCGTCTGCTGCGGGTGGATGGCGACATGCTCAACGAAGACATGGTCGCACGCTGGAACGACACGCCCAACACCGCCACGGTCGGGCGCATCCAAGGGACAATTACCGACACCGAAGGCAACCCCGTGCCCGATGTGCTGGTCACAGCCGGAGGCGTGCAGGCTTTCACCCTCGCCAACGGCGAATACTTGCTGGAAAAGATCCCCGCAGGCGAACATACCCTGGTGGCGTACCACATTGATGGGCGCTACCGCGTCTTCCAGCAGCGCGCCCGCGTGGCCGAAAACGCCACCACCCCCGCCAACATTACCCTGGAAGCCATGCCTCTCGCCACCGTGCAATTCACGGTAACCGCCCCCGCCGACACCATTCAGGGCGCGCCCATCCGCCTGGCAGGCAACCTTTACAGCCTCGGCAACGCCTATGCCGACATCGGCGGCGGGCTGAACACCCTCGCCAACCGCATGCCCACGCTCACCCCCACCGGTAACGGGCAGTTCACCCTCACACTGCAATTGCCCGTGGGCGCAGACATTCATTACAAATACACCCTCGGTGACGGCTTTTGGAACGCCGAGCACGACACCAAGGGCAATTTCGTGGTACGGGAACTCATTGTGCCCCCCAACGGCGCGCAAATTACCGACACCATTGCCACGTGGCACAGCGGCAGCAACCAGCCGGTGTGGTTCGAGGTTACCGTGCCCGCTGATACGCCGCCCGGCGACATCGTTGACCTGCAACTCAACCCCGCCGTGTGGACAGCCCCCCTACCCATGTGGCCGTTGGGCAACAACCGCTGGGGCTACCAACTCACCAGCCCCACCAACCTGTCCAGCGACATCCATTACCGCATCTGCCGCAGCGAGGCCTGCGAAACCACCGGCGAGGCAAACC
>JALVOR010000079.1 GCA_027026295.1 Anaerolineales bacterium
CCCACTGCGCGTCGGCGTCGACGCTTTGCGGCGTCTGGCTTCTCCGCGCCTCGGCGTTAACCCTTGGGCGTTCCAAAACACCAGTGCACCTTCGCCATCATCCGCGTCATTCGCGGCCCATTCGCCGCTTTTGCGGGCGTTCCATCATCACTTCGCCGCGACGAATCTGGAAACGGTCGAAATCGCGCGCCACCACGGTGTTGGGGAAAATTTCCCGCGCCTCGCGGAGCACATCCTGCTCGCGGTAACGGCGGGAAAGGTGGGTCAGCACCAGATGCTTCACCCCGGCTTCGGCAGCCAGTGTGGCCGCCTGCTTCGCCGTCAGGTGGGCGAAGCGCCGCGCCATGTCGGCTTCCTCTTCGAGATAGGTGGCTTCCGTCACCAACACATCCGCATCGCGGCAAATGGCCGTCAGTTCCCCGGTGTGCCCCACATCGCCGGTATGAATGTAGCGCGCGCCGCGGTGCAGCGGCCCCAAAACATCATCGGGCTGCACCACACGCCCATCGGCCAGGGTGATTGCCTGCCCCTGCACCAACGCCTTCCGCTCCGGGCCGGGGGGCACGCCCAACGCCTCGGCTTTTTCGGGCAGAAAATGGCGGCGGCCTTTTTCCTCGAAAGCATAGCCATAGCAATCCGGGCTGCGGTGCCGCACAGGGAAAGCGGTGATGGTGAAATCGTCGGCTTTGAAAATCACGCCGGGCTTCACCGGAATCAAAGCGACCTCAACGGGTGGACGATGGCCGCCCAGCACCACATCGAAAAGCAGCACCTTCACCCGCGCCAGCGCCCACGGGCCGGCGTAGATTTCCAGATAATCGAGGGCTTCCCAGCGCATCAGGGTGGAAAGCAGCCCGCCCAGCCCCAGAATGTGGTCGAGATGCCCGTGGGTAATCAGGATGCGGTTGAGGCGCTTGAACCCCACCCCGGCGCGTAAAATCTGCCGCTGGGTACCCTCGCCACAGTCCAGCAGAAAGCGGTATTCATCGTGCTGCACCAAATGCGCCGACAGCCCCCGATGCACCGAGGGCGCCGAAGCCGAAGTGCCTAAAAAAGTCAGTTCAAACAAAGTGCTTACTCCCGTAGGTTGATGCGTCAACTCGTCAATTTGTCAATTCGTCAATTCGGAACGCCTCACGAATCACGACTCACGACTCACGAAGTAACGACTCACGAAGTAACAACTCACGACTCCACCTGCGCTTCCAGGTCAGCGGGTTTGACGCCTTCCTGCGCCAGATAATACGCGCCCAGCAGGGTAATCGGCAGCCAGAGGGCGACATGCAACACTAACGTATAGCCCGCAGCAACGCCGCGTGCCACGCCGTAAGCCATCAGCACCGCAATGCCGGGGGTATCGAAAGTGCCTACATAGCCCGGCGCAGAAGGCAGCGTGGTGGCTAAGTTGACCACGCCGTTCATCAGCATCAGCGTGAAAAAACTCACCTTGAAGGGGAAAGCATGCATCACAAACCAGTATTTGCCGGTTTCCAGCAGCCAGATGAGCAACGAAGTAAGAAACACCATCAATGCCTCACGGGGGGAACGCAGTGCCTCCAACCCCGAAAGGAATTTCAGCCCCACCGAGAGCACACCTTCCCGAAAACGGCGGGGCACAAAGCGCACGCCCCACGCCAGCACGCCTTCGGCCTTCTGCGGGAACATGGCCGCCAGCAGGAAAGCCGCTAATGCTCCCAAGAACGCCACCGCCCCGCCCACAGCAAGGTTTTGAATGCTGCCCATGAAACCCGAACTGGCCGTCAGGCGCGCCACTTCAGGCAAATTGAGGAACACGAAAGCCAGCATCACCACGCCATCGTAAACCCGCTCGACCAGAATAGTGCTCAGCGAAGCCGACACCGGCACGCCTTCGTGGCGTTTGAGCAACACCGCCCGCAGCAATTCACCGGCGCGCGCGGGGTAAATGTTGTTGCCCATATAGCCAATCGCCACCAAGCGGAACATGGTACGGGTGGGCACCGGCTTCAGCGGGCGAATAAGGTAATGCCAGCGCCAGGCGCGCACCACCACCGCCACAAAATAAACGGCGATGCCCGGCAGCAGCCACCAGTAGTTGGCGTGGCGCAGGGCTTCCCAGAACGCTGCCAGCCGCATTCCCTTGAGCGCGAGGTAAAGAAACCCCGCGCTGATTGCAATGCCCAACACAAAATGCCATCGTTTCATGGCGCTGATTGTACCATTGAGTGGGGTAGTCAGGTAGTTGGGTGGTCGTGCGGGGGCGTGCAAACGGGGTGGGCAAAGGCCCGCCTCTCCCTCCAGGCCTGATTGACTGACAAAACTTTGGCCGTTTACCAAATCTCTCCTATCCCCCGCTGAGCCTCGCTGGCGCTCGGCTCATCTGCCCCCTTCCCTCCCTTAGTAAGGGAGGGAAGGGGGCGGCTACGGCGACGCAACAGCGTTGCCGTAGCGGGGAAAGGGAGGGATCAAGCCCCAAAAGTGATGCAGGGAGATTTGTCAGTCAACCAGGTCTTCTGTGTTTTCACCCGCCATTTCCAAAACCCGCGGGGGCTTCGTGGGGGCACAGCGCCCTTTTGGAGTGCGGTGCTCCAGCGCCGCTCTTCCAGGCAGTGCTGCTGTTACAACCGTCGCGGCAAATTGCTTTGCGCCTTGGCGTTCTTCCCGCAGCCCGTTCTTCCAAGGCTGAATGGTTAGGTGCCACACAACCAAAAAAGCCCCGTGCTCATCACACGGGGCTTTTGCTTTGCGGGGTCTATTCAGCCTCAGCCAAGAAAAACCGCAGATTTCGCAGATTCCGCAGAAAAACATCCACAGATTTCACAGATGAGCACAGATTGGTGTTGATGGGGCGAAAGAAGAAAGGCGCTGAAAAGCGCAACACTCACTTCCGTTTCTTGGCGGTCTTGGCGTCATCTTGGCGACCTTGGCGTCCTAAAAATCCGCGGCCATCCGTTTTATCCGCGTTATCCGCGGCCTGTTTTTTCAAGCGGGTTACAACCTCAACACCGCCTGCAACGCCCACTGGAAGGCAGGGGCAACCACCACGCCCAGCACCACCGTGACAATGGCCGCCGCGCCCACGCTCAGGTTCAGCCAGCCGTCGCCGCGGGCTTCGGGTTCGCCCTCTTTCATGTACATCGTGGTCACGACCCGCATGTAGTAGTAAACCGAAACCACCGAAGCGAGCACACCGACCACCGCCAGCCCGATGAAGCCGCCTTCCACGGCCACGCGGAAGAGGTAGAACTTGCCCACAAAGCCCACCGTGGGCGGGAAGCCGCCAAAGGAGAGCATGAACACGGTCATTGCCAGCGCCAGCCACGGGTGCCTGCGCCCCAAGCCAGCGTAATCGGCAATTTCCAGCCCCTTGCCCTCGGCGCGTTCCAGGGCAATCACCACCGCCCACGCGCCGAAGTTGGTCACGGCATATGCCAGCAGGTAGAAGAGCACCGCAGCCACCGCCGCCGGGGCCAGTTTGGCATCGGCAAAGGCGACCACCGCCACCAGCATGTAGCCCACATGGGCAATGCTGGAATAAGCCAGCATCCGCTTGATGTTCTTCTGCGCCAGGGCAGCGAGGTTGCCCACCAGCATGGTGAGCAGGGCAATCGCCCAAACTATGGGCGTCAACTGCCCACCCAGTTGCGGGAACGCCAGCACCAGCACCCGCAGCAGCGCAGCCATGCCGCCCACCTTGGCGCTGACCGCCATGAAGCCCGTCACCGACGAAGGCGCGCCCTGATAGACATCCGGCGTCCACATATGGAAGGGCACGGCGGCAATCTTGAAGCCCAGCCCCACCAGCAGCAACCCGCCGCCCAGCGCCAGCAGCAGCATGTTGGCGCTGCCCGCACTCACAGCGGCAGCAATGGCGGCAATCGTCGTCGAGCCGGTTGCACCGTAGGTCATGGCAATGCCATAGACGAGGAAAGCAGCGGCAAAAGCGCCCAGCAGAAAATACTTAAGGGCGGCTTCCTCGCCGTCTTCCCGCTTGCGGGCAAAGGCCGAGAGCACATAGAGGGGAATGGACAGCAACTCCAGCGCCAGGAACATCACCATCAGGTCGGCGGCTTTTGCCATCAGCATTGCCCCCGCCACCGAAAACAGCAGCAGGATGTAATACTCGCCGCGGGCGATTTCCAGGCGCTTGAGATAATCATAGGCCAGCAAAATGCCCACCACACCGCTCGCTGCTGCCAGGGCTTCCATAAAGGTGGCAAACCCGTCAGAAACCACCATGCCGCCGAAGGCGCTTCCCAGGCCGCTACCCTGCGCCAGCGCAAAGCCCAGCGCCACGGCTAGGCCTGCTGCGGCCAGCAAAGCCGTCCAGCCCTTGCGTGCCTTGAGGATGAACGCGTCGAGCAGCAGCAGCACGCTTGCCCACACCACCAGCACGGTTTCCGGCAGCAGGGTGGTGAAATCGGAAAAGGTCATGATATCCTCGTCGCTTCGTTACTTCGTTACCTGGTTACTCGGTAACCTGCTTCCCTTAGCGACCTTGGCGCTTTTGGCGCCCCTAGCGTTGGCACTAATGCATTGCTAACACCGCAGCCTGCAGGCCACCGGCCATCTTTTCCACCGCAGGCATCATCAGGTTGAAGAAGGGCGCAGGATGCAAACCAATCCAGAAGATGAACACCGTCAGCACGGCCATCACGGTAATCTCGCGCCAATTGAGGTCTTTCAGGCTCAGGTTCTTTTCCTTCACCGGCCCCAGGAAGACCTTCTGGAGCATCACCAGGATATAGACCGCCGCGAGCACGATGCCCAAAGCGGCGCTAATGGCAAACGCCGGCCCCAACACAGGCGATTCGAAAGCGCCCATCAAAATCGTGAATTCGCCAATGAACCCGTTCATGCCGGGCAAGCCCATCGAGGAAAGCGCCACGATGATGGAGAAAGCGCCATAAATCGGCATGATCTTCCACAGGCCGCCAAAGGCGCTCAGGTCGCGGGTATGGGTGCGTTCATAGATGATGCCCACGATAAGGAACAATGCGCCCGTGCTGATGCCGTGGTTGATCATCTGCAAGATGCCGCCAGCGATGCCGCGGGCGTTGAGGGCAAACAGGCCTAACATCACAAAACCAAGGTGGCTCACCGAAGTGTAGGCAACCAGTTTCTTGAAATCCTTTTGGGCATAGGCCACCATTGCGCCGTAAATGATGCCGATGATGGCAAGCACCGCAATCGGCACGGCAAACCTCACCGACGCCTCAGGGAAGAGGGAAAGGTTGAAGCGCAGGAAACCGTAGGTACCCATCTTCAGCAAGACGCCCGCCAGAATGACCGAACCGGCGGTGGGGGCTTCCACGTGGGCGTCGGGCAACCACGAGTGCAGCGGCCACATCGGCACCTTGATGGCAAAAGCCAGCGCAAACGCCCAGAACAGCCAGGTTTGCAGGTGGGCAGGCACACTGCCTTTTGCCAGCAACTCAGGCAGCGAGAAAGTGCCCTGGCTCAAACCCAGCCACAGGATGGCAACCAGCATCAGCACCGAGCCGACCATGGTATAGAGCATGAACTTGATAGCCGAGTAGGTGCGCCGCGGGCCGCCCCAAATGCCGATAATGAAATACATCGGCACCAGGCTGAATTCCCAGAAGACGAAGAAGGTGAACAGATCCAGCGCCAGGAACACGCCCAGCATGCCGACTTCCATCACCAGGAAGGCAATGGCAAATTCCTTCACCCGGTCTTCGATTGCCGTCCACGCAGAGAAAATGGAAATCGGCGTCAGTAGGGTGGTCAGCAACACCAGGAGGATGCTCAGGCCGTCCACGCCCAAAGCATAGTGAATCTCAAAGCCGCCGGTTTTCATCCAGACCTTGTCATACACCATCTGGAAGCCGGGGTTTTGGGCATGAAAGGCCATCAACATCTGCAGGGAAACGAAGAACGACACCAGCGACGTGATTACTGCCGTCCAGCGAATGGCGTCCTTGCGCTCCCGCGGGATGAGCAAAATGATTGCCACACCCACAAGGGGAAAGAAGGTCATCAGGTTGAGCGGATTCATCAGGAAGTCCATCATGCTACCTCGTCTTTAATAGGATTCTTCCAACGCGTAAACTCAGCGGTACAATTTTACCGCCATAACAGATACGTGAAAATGAGCAAAACACCAACAAATACGCTCAAAGCGTAATTGCGCACAAAACCGGTTTGCCAGCGGGCGATTTTCCCGCCCACGAAGTCGGTCAGCCAGGCCGTATCGTTGACGGTTTCGTCAATGACACGCACATCAAAAGCCGCCGCAATGCGGGAAAGCGCCACATACGGGTTGAGCACCACAGCCCAGTAAAGTTCGTCCACCCACCACTTGGCTTCCATGCCGGTAAACACCCAGCCCAGGGGGCGCTTGAGGGGGTCGGGCTGACCGGCGCTTTCCAGGGGGCGCTTGCCATAGAGCCACCACGCCAGCAGCAGGGAAACCACCGCAATCGTGGCCGAGGTGCCGGCCACCACGGGGTTCAGCCCGGCGGCTTCCACCTCGCCCAGGGTATGCCCCAGCCACTCGGCAAGGTAAGGGCGCGGCCAGTTGAGCAAACCGCCCGCTACCGAAAGCGCCGCCAACGTGACGAGCACCGAGGTCATCGGCCAGGGGCTTTCCTTGGCGTGCTCAGCCGCATGGCTGCGCGCCTCGCCGAAGAACACCATGAAAATCTGGCGGCCAATGTAAAACGCGGTCAGGAACGCCGCCGTAACCAGCAACCAGTATACCAGAGCATCGGCGCTTTTGGCTTCGGCAATAATCTCGTCTTTCGAGAAAAACGCCACTAAGGGGGGAATGCCTGCCAATGCCAGGCCGCCGATGAGGTAAGTCCAGAAAGTTACCGGAATGACCTTGCGCAGGCCGCCCATGAAGCGCATATCCTGCGGGTCGAAGCCTTCGGGGTCGTTCCCGTGGTGCTCGCCTTCCGCCCCGCCGTCTTCGGGCAAGGGATGATGCGCCCGTTCCAGCGCGATGATCACCGAACCTGCCGCCAGGAACAGCAGCGCCTTGAAGAACGCGTGGGCAATCAGGTGGAACATGGCAGCGACATACGCCCCCACGCCCACGGCAGCCACCATGAAACCCAACTGCGAAATCGTGGAGTAAGCCAGCACCTTCTTGATATCGTATTGCCCCACGGCAATGGTGGCGGCAAAAAGCGCCGTCAGCGCGCCGACCAGCGCCACCGCGTGCTGTGCTGCAGGCACGGCATCGTAGAGCACGTGGGAACGCGCCACCAGGTACACGCCTGCCGTCACCATGGTGGCGGCATGGATGAGCGCCGAAACCGGCGTGGGGCCGGCCATCGCGTCGGGCAGCCACACATAGAGCGGAATCTGCGCCGATTTCCCCGTAACGCCCAACAGCAGCAGCAGGGTAATGATGAGCAGCGCATGGGGGTTGGCAGATGCCACCGCCGGCACTTCAGCGAAAACCTTGTCGAAGTTCAGCGTACCAAACACGGTGAACATATAGAACATTGCCGCCATGAAGCCAAAATCGCCGATGCGGTTGGCGACGAAGGCTTTTTTGCCCGCTTTGGCGTTCTCGGTGCTCAGGTTGCCTTTGGTGTCATACTCGAACCAGAAACCAATCAACAGATACGAGCACAAACCGACGCCTTCCCAGCCGACGAAGAGCATCAGGTAACTGTTCCCGCTCACCAGCAACATCATGGAAGCGATGAACAGGTTCATGAATACGAAAAAGCGTCCGTAGCGCCCGGGGTCGCCCTTGTAGCGCACATCGTAGTGCATGTAGCCCGCCGCGTAGAGATGAATGAGCGAGCCCACGCCGCCCACCACTAACATCATGGTCACGGCGAGGGTATCCACCCGAAAAGCCCAGGAAACATCCACCACGGTCATCCACGAAGCCAGCGGGATGACCGTGCCCTCGGGCTGGGCACGCAGCGAAAGCCACAACAGCACGGCAACCACAAAGGAAAGGGTGGATGCCGCCACAGCCACCATGGCAACGCCCTTTTCGCCGATTTTGCGCCCAAAAGCCATGTTGAACAACAGCCCAATGACCGGGAAGAACACCGCCCACGGCGCAAGGTAAAAGAAAGTGCCCGCTTGGTTCGTCACTTCACTGAAAAACATGGGCTATCCCTTTAGTTGGTGAAGCGAATCGACATCGACAGATTGCCTGGTGCGGAAAATCGTCACCAGGATCGCCAGACCCACCGCCACTTCAGCGGCAGCCACCGTCATCACAAAGAACACCGCAATTTGCCCATCCAGCGCGCCAAACGCCGAGGCAAAAGCCGCAAACGCCAGATTGGCAGCGTTGAGCATCAACTCGATGGACATATAGACCACGAGCACATTGCGCCGCACCAACACACCGGCCACCCCTATCAGGAACAGCACGGCGGAAAGGATGATGAGGTAATTCGTCGGTACCATGCGTCGCCTCGCTTATTCGCTCAAAACGTCTTTGGTCAGCACCACCGCGCCGATGGTAGCCGCCAGCAACAACACCGAGGTTACCTCAAACGGCAAGAGGTATTGGTTGAAGAGCAACTTGCCAATCGCCGCCGGGCTGCCGAAGCCGGCTTCCGCACAGGAAAGCAGCCCCAACTTGCCCACCCTGGCGGCAAAGGCATAAACCACCTCGATCAGGAAAACCGCGGTCAGGAAAAACGCCCACGGGCGCTGCCAGCCGATGGGGCCACCCAATTCGTCCAGACTGTGGGTTCCCAACACCATCACCGCAAAGAGGAACAGCACCATAATAGCCCCGGCATACACCGTGACCTGCGCTAAGGCCAGGAAAGGCGCACCCAAAATCAGGTAGAGCACCGCTAACGTGAGCATCACCAGCACCAAAAAGAGCAGCGCATAAACCACGTTGCGGGAAAACAGCATACCTAACGCAGCGCCGATGGCTATCAAGGCTAAAACCAAAAGAACCAGCAAATCAATGCTCATAGAGGCCTCGTTACTTTCCTTTCTTCTCCTATTTTCTCTTCTTTAGGAGTTACGCAGTTCCTTCCCTTTGTGTCACCGCGAGGCGGTCGTAGACCGCCGAAGCGGTCTCCTCCACCGTCTGGGAGATGGCTTCGCCGCCTATGGCGGCTCGCCATGACATGAAAACGAGCACTTCTACGAGCAACTGCGTAAGTCCTATTCTTATCCTACCTACCTGCCTGCCTATCTTCCTACCTGCCTATCCTTCCTAACTCGCAAATCGCAACTCGCAATTCCTCATTCGCCACTCCCTACGCCCGCTTCACCACCGTCAGTGGCACAGACGGCATGTTTTCCACGCCTTCGGGGTTCTGCTGCGGCGTGGGCTGGCCGCCTTGGGGCACCGGCCCTAACAGCATTTCCTTGGTGAAAATTGCCTGCCGCCGGTCGGTAAACGCCAGTTCGTAATCGTGCTCCAGCACGATGGCCTGCGTGGGGCAGGCATCGGCGCAATAGCCGCAGAAAATACAGCGCGACATGTTGATTTCATACACCCGGGCATAGCGCTCGCCGGGGGAATAGCGTGCCTCATCGGTGTTTTCGCCGGCTTCGACGAAAATTGCCCCAGCCGGGCAGGCCGCCGCGCACAAGGCGCAGCCAATGCACCGTTCCAGGCCGTTGTCATAACGCTGGAGCACATGCCGCCCCCGAAAGCGCGGACGTACCTCGCGCCGCTCCTCCGGGTACTGAATCGTCACCGGCTTTTCCAGCATCTGGCTAAACGTCGTCCAATAGCCTTTGAAAATTGCCGAAATGTCTTCAAAAACGGACATTGTTACCTCGTTGGTTCGTTGCTTCGTTTTCCTACCTGCCTATCCTTCCTGCCTACCTATCCTTCCTAACTCGCCAATCCTAAATCGCTAATCGCTGATCGCCACTCTACCCGCCCAGCAACACAATCCCAATGGCGGTCAGGAACACATTGAGCAGCGCCAGGGGGAAGAGCACCTTCCAGCCAAACGCCATCAGGCGGTCGTAGCGGAAGCGGGGCAGGGTTGCCCGTGTCCAGATGGCGAAGAACACCATCACAAGAATCTTGAGGAACATATACACCGGTCCCAGCCAGGGGTAGGTTTCCACCCCGGGGCCGTAATAACCGCCCAGGAACAGGGCAGCGATGATGGCGCTCATTACCACCACCTTGATGTATTCCGCCATGAAGAACAGGGCGAAGCGCATTCCGCTGTATTCGGTGTGGTAGCCGCCGGTGAGTTCCTGCTCGGCTTCCGGCAGGTCGAAGGGCGGGCGGTTGACCTCGGCAAAGGCTGCCATCAAGAAAACGATGAAAGCGAGGGGCTGATAAACAATGAACCAGACCGACTTCTGCGCCTCAACGATTTTCACCAGGCTCATGGAACCCGCGATGAGAATAGGCCCAACCAGCGCCAGCCCCATGGCGAGTTCGTAACTGATCATCTGTGCTGCAGAGCGCAGGCCGCCCAGCAGCGAATACTTGTTGTTGGAAGACCAGCCCGCGAGCACAATGCCATACACCGCCAGCGACCCTACCGCCATCACATAGAGGGTTGCAACGTTGATGTCGGCAAGGTAGAGGCGCGCTGTGCCGCCAAAGAAAGGCACTTCGCCGCCCCAGGGCACCACCGCCCCCAGCAAGAAAGCCGGAATCACGGTGAGAATCGGCGCTAAGGTAAACAGCACTTTGTCAGCCCTGGCGGGAATGAATTCCTCTTTGAAAATCAGTTTCACGCCGTCGGCGACCGGCTGCAGCAACCCTTTGGGGCCTGCCCGGTTGGGGCCGATGCGCACCTGAATGCGGGCAATTGCCTTCCGCTCGTAATAAGTGGCGTAGGCAAAGCCGGTCAGCAAAATAACAATGAGAATGGCGGCCTTGATGGCCCAAATGCCGAACATGGATGCGGTCACGGTCGTTACCTCGTGAATTGGTGACTTCGTTACCTCGTTACTTCGTTTTCCTATTTGCCTGTCTACCTATCTTCCTAACTCGCCAATCCTAAATCGCTAATCCTAAATCGCTAATCGCCAACCGCCAATCGCAACTCACAACTCGCAACTTCCACCACCGGCACGCCCACCGAGCGGGGCACCAGCACCACGCCTTCCGGCGCTTGGGGGTTGAGGCGCACGGTCACGGCATACGCGCCGCCGTTGAGTTCAAGGGTGGCGGTTGCGCCGTCTTCCAGCCCCAGGCGTTGCGCTTCGGCGGGGTGCAGCGCCACGAAAGCGCCCACGGGCAAACGCGGCTGCAAGGTCGCCGAGCGGGAAACCAGCGCGCCGCGGTCGTAAAGCCGGGTCACGGGCACAGCCCGCAGGCCATCGGCGGGGATTTCAGGCGCGGTCGGCGCCTCGGGGGCGGCAATGTCGCCTTCCCGCGCCGCGGGTTTGAGCGCCACGCCCAGCCCCTGGGTGTTTTCGTAAGCCGCGCCGCTGTAATACAGGTCATCCCGCCCGATGAGGGGATATTGCTCGCTGACCTCGGCCAGCGCCTCGTAGGTCACGCCCGCGTAGTTCGGCACGGCCTCGGCAATCTGCCGCATGATGGCCGCGGGCGAGTTGGCTTCCAGCGCCACGCCCAGGCGCTCGCCCAGGCGGGCGGCAATGGCAAAGTCGGGGGCGGTTTCGGGGGCAGCAGGCACGGCGGGGTAGAAGCGCTGCACGCGCAGTTCGCCGTTGGTGTAGGTGCCGCTGCGCTCGGTGAATGCCTGCGCCGGGAAAACCACATCGGCCTTGCGGGCGGTTTCGGTGAGGAAGAGTTCCTGCACCACCACGAAGTTTGCTTTGTCCAACGCCGCGGCGAGGGCGGGGTCGTCGCCCGCGGGGTCGGCGCCCGCCACCAGCACGGCCTGGGCGGCTGCCAGCGCCGCCGCGAGGCCATTCTGCGGGCGGAAGCCCATATCCCACGCGCCCTGGTCGTTGGCGCGCGGCCACACGCCCACCATACCGCTGCCCACCTTGCCCGCGTGGCCGGTCTTCACCAGCAGGCGGGCGACGGCGGCAGCCAGCGCACGGGAACCAGCCAGTCCCATGCCTTCCTGCCCGTAGAACACCACCAGGCGGTCCGCGTCGGCTACGGCCTGCACCGCTTCGCCGCCGCAACTGCAGCCTTCATCGAGGAAGGCGCACACGGTTTCGGCTTCCCGCCCGTAGGGATAAAGGAAGGCATAATCAGCATAGCGTTCAATCTTGGTAAAGCGCGGATTGGCAACAATGAGGGTTGCGCCGCGCTCAGAAGCCTGCTTGACCCGCAGCCACCAGAGGGGGGCTTCCTCTTCCAGGTCGGAAGCAATCACCACAATGGTATCGCCCTTGCCCAGGTCGGCCAGGTTGCTGCCCTCGCCGAGGCCAAACTGCGCCGTGAGGTCGCCGCCGGCCATGAAGGTATCGAGGGCTTTGACGCCATCGAGGGCGTCGGTCAGGCGGGCGAGGTTGAACAGGTCTTCGTTGCTCAAGCGCCCGCCCGCGAGGGTCAGGGCTTTGCCGCGGGCGGCTTCCAGGCCGCGGGCGGCGGTTTCCAGCGCCTCTTCCCACGAAACCGGCGTCAGTTCGCCGTGCTTGCGCACCAGCGGCTGGGTGAGGCGGTCTTCGCTTTCGGCAAAGTGATAACCGGCAAAGCGGCCTTTGTCGCAAACCCAGATTTCGTTGACCTGCTCGTTCTGGCGGGGCAGCACCCGCTTGATGACCATTTTGCCGCCCGCAGCAGCCTCGCGGCGGACGTTGAAGGTAATGTTGCAGCCCACCGGGCAAAGGGTGCAGATGGATGCCGCGGGGCGCATTTCCCACGGGCGGGCGCCAAAGCGGAAGTCTACGGTGGTGAGCGCACCCACCGGGCAGATGTCGGTGGTGTTGCCCGACCAGTAGGAATCGAACGGCGGGTCGGAGAAAGTGGTGACATCGGTGTGGTGGCCGCGCTGGTAAAACGTCAGCACCGGATCGCCCGCAATTTCGCTCTGGAAGCGGATGCAGCGCCCGCACTTGATGCAGCGTTCACGGTCAAGGATGATGAGGTCACCCAACGGCACATGCTTGGGGGCGTGCTCTTTGTCTTCGTAATAGAAGCGGGTGGTTTCAGGGCCGTATGCCACCGTGAGGTTTTGCAGGGAGCATTCGCCGCCCTTATCGCACACCGGGCAATCGAGGGGGTGCGAGGTGAGCAAAAATTCCAGCACCGACTTGCGAGCCTCGGCAACCTGCTCGGTGGTGGTGCGCACCACCATGCCTTCGGAAACCCGCGCCGTGCAGGCGGTTTCCAGTTTGCGCCCCCACTGAATCTTGACCGAGCCGTCTTCCTCGCGCAGGAATTCACCGGTGGCGCGATCGCGCATCGGTCGCCCGATTTCCACCAGGCACATGCGGCACATGCCCACCGGCTCCATCTTGGGGTGGTAGCAGAACACCGGAATCTCGACCCCGGCGCGGCGGGCAGCATCCACCACCGTCAGCCCCGCGGGGACGGTAATTTGTTGGCCGTCAATGGTCAGGGTTACCGTATCCGTCATGGTTTACTCCGAAGCCTCGGCTTTCACCAGGGCGTCAAAATCCTCGCGGAAGCGCTCGATGCCGGTCACAACCGCCATGGTGGAAAACTCGCCCAACGGGCAGAAAGTTTTGCCCTGAATTTGTTTGGCGACGCTGTAAAGGGTTTCCACATCCTGCAGCGCGCCTTCGCCCGAGGCAATCCGCCCGGTCAGGCGCTCCATCCAGTAGGTGCCCTCGCGGCAGGGGGTGCACTTGCCGCAAGATTCGTGGCGGAAGAAGTTGACGGTTTTCTTCACCAGCCAGGCAATGGAAACCGTCTCGTCGAGCACGATGACCGAGGCGGAACCCAGCATGCCGCCCATCTTGGGCACGCTTTCGTAATCCATCGGGGTATCGAGCACCTCATCGGTGGCGGGCAAGAGGGAAGAAGAAGCCCCCGCGGGCATGATGGCCTTGATTTTCTTGCCGTCGATGATGCCGCCGCCGTGCTCGAAAATCAGTTCCCGGAAGGTGGTGCCCAGGGGTAATTCATAATTACCGGGCTTGTTGACCCGCCCCGAAAGGCTGAATAATTTGACGCCCGGGCTCTTTTCGGTGCCGTAGGTACGGTACCAGTCTGCCCCGCGGGCGATGATCATCGGCACGTTGGTGAGGGTTTCGACGTTGTTGATGACCGTGGGCTTGCCATAGAGGCCGTAACTCGGCGGGAAGGGCGGGCGCAAGCGGGGCTGGCCGCGCTTGCCTTCCAGCGATTCCATCAGGGCGGTTTCCTCGCCGCAGATGTAAGCCCCCGCGCCCAGGTGGGTGTAAATTCGCAGGCTGTAGTCGGTGCCAAAGAGGTTGTCGCCCAGGAAACCGGCGGCTTCCATTTCGGCGATTTTCTGGTCGAGCCACTTGGCAATGTGCCAGAACTCGCCGCGCAGGTACACATACGCCCGGTTGGCACCCACCGCATACGAAGCAATCGCCACGCCTTCCAAAAACTGGAAGGGGTTGTGCTCCATGATTTCGCGGTCTTTGAAGGTGCCCGGCTCCGACTCATCGCCGTTGGCGATGACATAGTGGGGCCAGTTGCGGTTGTCCATGAAAGCCCACTTCATCCCCGTGGGGAAGCCCGCGCCGCCGCGCCCGCGCAGCCCCGATTTCTTCACCTCGGCGGTCACGTCGCCGGGCGCCATCTCGGTCACGGCCTTGCGGAAGGCTTCGAACCCGCCGTGTTCCTGGTAAACCCCAATATCTTTGATGTTGGGGATGTCACGATGTCGCAGCAAAATGTATTCGGCCATAGATGCCTCAAGGGCGAGAGAATTGCGAATTGCGAGTTATGAATTGTGGTTCAGGAAGTTTCTTCTTTGCGCCACTGCTCGATGAGTTCCAGGGTGGCCTTCACGTTCATATCCTGATGGTAGGTCAGGCCATCGGCGGTCTGCACCTGGAAAACCGGCGCATGGTCGCAGGCAGCCAGGCATTTGACCTCTTCGACGGTTATCAGACCATCGGGCGTGGTTTCGCCGGTTTTGATGCCCAGGTTGTCGCACAGTTCCTCCACGAACTGCACCGCGCCGCGCAGGGCGCAGGCCACATCGGTGCACACCTGAAGGCGATATTTGCCCGCGGGCTTGTCGTGGTAAAGGGAGTAAAAGCCCACCACGCCCGCCACTTCGTTGGCGGTAATGCCCACGATGTTCCCGACATCTTCCATCGCGGCTTTGGTCACATAACCGCCGTTGTCACGCTGGGCAAGGTAAAGCAACGCCATGACCGCCGAGCGCTTTTGGTCTGCGGGGTATTTGGCCAGAATGGCCTGCACTTCGTCAGGGTACTTTTCGGCAAGACTGCTCACCGGTCAACATCTCCCAAAACAATATCCACGCTGCCCACAATGGCCACCAGGTCGGCAATCAAAGCACCTTTCGCCATTACGGGGAGCGCCTGCAAATTGGCAAAAGAAGGCGTGCGCATGTGCACCCGGTAGGGGCGCGGTGTGCCGTCGCTTTCGATGAACGCCGCCAGGGTGCCGCGCGGCGATTCCACCGCCGCGTAAGCGGAACCCTTCGGCGGGGCAAAACCTTCTGTCCAGAACTTGAAATGCCGAATCAGGGCTTCCATGTTCCTGCCGATTTCCTCGCGGGCGGGCGGCATATAGCGCCGATCGTCGCTGCGCACCGGCCCGGAAGGCAAATTATCTACCGCCTGGGCAATAATCCGCAACGATTGGCGCATCTCCTCAACGCGCACCAGATAGCGGGCGTACACGTCGCCGGTTTCCTCCACCGGGATGTCGAAATCATAGCGGTCGTAGCCGCAATACGGGCGCGCTTTACGGGTATCGTAAGCCACGCCGGAAGCCCGCAGCATGGGCCCCGTCACGCCCCAGCGCATGGCATCTTCTTTGGAAAGCACGCCAATCTGGCGGGTACGGTCTTTGTAAATCGGGTTTTTCGTAACCAGCGCCTCATATTGCTTCAGCCGCCGGGGGAACATGCGTACAAAATTCAGCACTGCCTCGGTGAAACCCTCGGGCACATCGCGCCACAGCCCGCCCGGGCGGATGTAGGTGGTCATCATCCGTGCGCCGGAAACCATCTCGAAAATATCCAGGATGTATTCGCGCTCGCGAAAAGTATAGAGGAAGAGGGAACTCGCGCCGAGGTCGAGCAGGTGCGTGCCCAGCCAGACCAGGTGCGAAGAAATGCGCTGCAATTCCGCCAAAATCACCCGAATGGCCTGCGCCCGCGGCGGCACTTCCAGCCCCGTGAGGGCTTCCACCGCGAGGCAATAGGCCAGGTTATTGCCAACGGGGTTGAGGTAATCCAGCCGGTCGGTCATCACCTCGGCCTGCCAGTAGCGCTTGGCTTCCATGTTCTTTTCCACCCCCGTGTGCAGGAAGCCAATATCGGGCACCACATTGACCACAATTTCGCCGTCCAGTTCCACCAGCAGGCGCAGCACGCCGTGGGTCGAAGGGTGCTGCGGGCCCATGTTGAGCAGGACGGTTTCGCCCTTCAGTGCCCGGTCGGAGACCAGATGCTGCAATTCTTCAGCCGAAACTTCGATGGGTTCTAACATGAGTGCGTCGCCTCGTGAGGTGGTTACTTCGTTACTTCGTCAATGCGTTACTTCGTTACCTGGTCAACTTCCTAACCTGCCTACCTTACCTATCTTGCCTATCGCCAATCCCAAATCGCAAATCCTAAATCGCAATTTCCTACCGCTTCCCCTGCACCTTGCGCGCCTGAATTTCGTCGAAGTTGAAGGTAAACTGTGGCTCTTCGTAACCGAGGGGGTAATCCTTGCGCAGGGGGTGGCCTTCCCAATCGTAGGGCATGATGATGCGCCGCAGGTCCGGGTGCCCTCCGCAGGGGATGCCGAACATGTCGAAAAGTTCCCGCTCGTACCAGTTGGCGCCCGGGAACACGCCGGTAATGCTGGGCATGGTTTCGCCGTCGTCCACCGCCACGCGCAGGGTTATCGCATCGCTGTGCTCATAAGAAAAGAAGTGGTAAACCACATCGAAGCGGGGCTCGCGACGCTGCCAGTAATCCACCGCGGTGACGTCCTCCGCCACCTGGAAGCCAAACGCATCCCGCAGGATGGTCGCCGCTTCCACAATGCGCTCGCGCGCCACCCTCACCACGGTCTGGTTGTTATCGCGGCTCACCTCGCCGCCAACACGCTCGGCCAGGGCTGCGGCCATCTGCTGAATGCGCTCCTCGCTCATGCGGTTTCCTCCTCGGCCATTGCCCAATCGGTCAGTTTTTCGCCCCTGACCTTTTCGTAGAGGGTCAACACGCCGTGAATCAGGGCTTCGGGGCGCGGCGGGCAGCCGGAAACATACACATCCACCGGGATGATTTCGTCCACACCCTGCAAAATCGCATAATTGTTGAACACACCACCGCAGGAAGCGCAATCGCCCATCGCGATCACCCACTTGGGTTCGGGCATCTGGTCGTAAAGCCGCCGCACCACCGGCGCCATTTTGCGGCTCACCCGCCCGGCCACAATCATCAGGTCCGATTGGCGGGGGCTGGCGCGCATGAGTTCCATGCCAAAACGACTCATGTCATAGTGGGAAGCCTGCGCCGCCATCATCTCAATGGCGCAGCAGGCCAAACCAAACAGCGCCGGCCACATGGAACGGGTACGCCCCCAGTTGACGGCCTGCTCCAGCGTGGTGGTCACGATGCCCAGGTCACCCAACTTGTGCTCTAATCCCATTCCAGGGCTCCTTTCTTCCAGGCATAAACATAACCCACCAGCACAATGGCGATGAAAATCGCCATTTCAATCAAACCAAACCACCCCAGGCTGCGGAAGACCACCGCCCAGGGCAGGAAAAAGACCACTTCGATGTCGAACAGGATGAACAACATTGCCACCCGATAGAAGCGAATCGGCTGGCGGCGCGTGCCCTCGCCAAAGGGCGTCATGCCCGACTCGTAAGTGGAATATTTGATGCGATTGGGGTTCTTGGGGCCAAAACTGTCGCCGATGATGATGACCAGAACAGCCAAAATTGCGGCAAACAGCAACAGCAAAGCAATCGGCATATACGCAAGCATCATAGCGGTGCCTCGGGAAAAGAGAAAAAGGGGGAATACCGCAACATAACTTGGGGAAGTATAGCACGCGGGCATACCCGTGTCAAATTTCACAAGGTTCACCGCTCGAATTGGTGACATTCCTCATATGGCCCTGTAACGCCTTTCTCAACACGGCAGGCTTCCCGGCTGCCCAACGCGCTAAAAATCACTTAAATCCCTTTAGGTTTTACGCAGTCGACATAATATAATAGAGCCATGAACGCTCCAAAGGTAGATGAACTGGACTACATTCAATTTTTGGTGGCTGCGCAGCGAGTATTCAGCACCACAGAAGCCGAACGGATAC
>JALVOR010000080.1 GCA_027026295.1 Anaerolineales bacterium
CGGGCGCTCCTGATTCAGTTCGGTCACCACATCACACGCTGCCTGGCGAAAGAAATCGTGCGTCGCGGTGCAATCGGTCACACCGTCACGAATATAATAGAAGCCGTCACTGGAAAAGCGCGCCGCGTTGCGGGCTGCGTCGCCCAGTGCCAGGTAAGTCGTCAGCCAGAACCCGACTTCTATCAGACCCGAAAAAATGATCAG
Source organism: Anaerolineales bacterium (assembly GCA_027026295.1). Taxonomy (GTDB): domain Bacteria; phylum Chloroflexota; class Anaerolineae; order Anaerolineales; family DRMV01; genus DRMV01. Next base: position 205 of record JALVOR010000080.1, read on the forward strand.
CAAAATCGGGAAAAGCAGCGCTGTCTCGACTAGGCTCTGGCCCCAGCGGCGCTTGTTTCGCCCAGCAAAGCGGTCAAACGAGAAACGCTTCATTGTTCCATCCACAGTAAAGACAAAAAAGGCAAATGGTAAAGAAAGGGCTTCTAACATTATAACCGCATTTTGTCGGAACGTGCACTTGGTTACTAATTTAAGATGAAAATGTAACATTTCCCCCGGGATTCCCGTGACACTCCTCGGCATCCTGCAGAATCAACTGCGAGGACGCAAATCATACGCTTCTGCCATCAGCGCACCGCCCAGCGGGGCAGCCTGCAACGGCATCACGCGGCTGTTGGCAAAATAGGGGAAGTCGAACTTGACGGCGTCGCCCGCCTGCTTGCCGGGCATAGGCATCAGCCGCGCCGTCAGCGGCTTGCGCAGCCGCCGCGCCAACGCGGCCACATCGGCGAGCACAGCAGCCAACTGGTCGGCGCTGGTATCGCCGGGCAAGGGCACGGTATCCAGCCCGGTGCCGCACATCGCGCTGAAGAGCAGCAAATCCTTCACGCTCAACATGCCCTCAGCGGCGCGCGCCGCCAGCACGGTATCTTCCAGCACCGGCAGCATCAGCCCGCTGAAACCCGCCCGCGGGAAAGCAGCACGGTCAATGGCATCGGCCAGGAAAGCGGCTGCCGCGAGGGAGCCGTGGCTGCCCAACGCTGGCACGCCGAGGCGTTCCAGCGCCGCGCCCAGCGAAACCGCGTCGTCGGGGAAGGGGGCGAGGGAAAAATCCACCCCCAAGAAACGCCCGCCGTGCTTTTCTGCTGCTGCCGCGGCCAGAGAAGCCAGCCGCGCGCCGTGGCTTTCCAGCGCGGCGACCAGTGCGGCGCGGGCTTCTTCCGCCGTGGCAGCCGCGGAGAACACCGTCACCGCCAAATCGGCGGCTTCCAGCGCTAGGGCTACCAGCACATCGCCGCGCCGCAGGTGCCGCGGCGCATAAGCCGCCGGGAAGAACGGCGCGCCCGGCGGCACCGAAGCCAGCGCCGCAAAGCGCAGGTTGGCGAAGCCGTTGGGTGCCAGCGGGGCCAGGGCGGCCATCACGTCGGCGCTCGCCTGCACCGCGGCGGGATGAATGCCCTCATCGTCGGCAACGACCGCCGAAGCAAACACCCGCGTCGCGCCTGCCAGCATTTCGGGCAGCCAGGCATAGGTTTCGGGGCGCTCAGGCAGGGCAGGCCCCAAAGCGACATAATCCAGCCCGTAGCCTGGCAGGGCAGCGTCCATGCGGCGGGCGAGGTCAACGGCAGCGGCGCGATCTGCTGCCAGCAGGGGGAAGGGCGGCAGCGCCCAGCGGGTGGTCTGGACGTCGTAATCGGCGGCTTCCAGCACCAGCCGCACCGTGGCGGCGACTTTGGCTGCCTGGGTTATGTCTTCGGGGTGGGAAAAGACGGTGACAGCACGGACTTGCACGTGGGTGCCTCCATTTTTAGGGAGAATATCACGGAGCACACGGGGGCACGGAAGGACACGGTTTTTTGGGGATAGGCCGCGGATGAACACGGATGGGGGCGGATGCGCGCGGATGAAGTGACATCACACGGGAAACACGGGGCTTGTTGCTCAAATCCGCTCTAATCCGTGCCAATCTGTGCAATCTGTGGATATTCCCGGTTGCCTTCCAGCGCCAGCAGGCGGGCTTTGGTTGCCAGGCCGCCGGGGCCGCTGTAGCCGTGCAGCGCGCCGTTGCTGCCCACGACCCGATGGCAGGGAACCACAATAGGCATCGGGTTGGTCGCCACTGCCCGCCCTACCGCGCGCGCAGCCTTCGGGCGGCCAATCGCGGCGGCAATTTGCCCATAGGCGCGCGTTTCGCCATAGGGAATGGCCGCCACGGCCTGCAAAACCACCCGCTGAAAAGGCGGCAGCGCACCCCATGCAATTTCCAGCGGGAATTCGCGGCGCGAACCGGCGAAATATTCCCGCAGGTGGGCAAGCCATTGGGAAGCCGCGCAACGCAGGGCCTTGGCGATCACGTTGTCGCCTTCCCCTGATGCGCCGGCGACCAGGCGCTCGGCTTCCCTTCCCCACAGCACCGCCAGCAACCCCTCCGGGCCCACACGCACGCCCATGGGATACCAGTTGTCTATGGTAATGATGGCTGTGTATTCCATGCCTTCAATCCTACCACATCTTGCCCTGCAGCAAAAAACCGCCCTCTTTACAAGGGCGGCTGTTTATCGCTAAGGGCAACCACTGTAGGGAACAATTGGCACGGAAAGCGGCCTTGGACCCCACCCAATAGCAAAAGGAATCGTAACCGGCGGATTATCACCACAGACCACCGTTAAACGCTCCAATTCCTTACTCCCCATGACGACGTCAGCCGTGCTGTCGTCCGGACTGAACATAATCTCAAATGCCAAAGGGCCACTTACATCTGTGATAACGCATGCAGCGTTTGTTGATGCGCCACTGCCTGAATAAGGCGCCTCACCACGCACTGTGAATTCGTTTGGCGGAAGTGTAAACGCCATCGAACCTGAACCGCTGATATGCATGCTGGCATCTGTCAACTCGATATCAAATGCGCCTTCCCACGAACCATGAATACCTGAGCAAGTATGCACCGAAACGTGCAAAGTGGCCAAACCACTGGAAAGCGGCTGCGTGAATTCCAGAGCATAGCCTTTCGAAGCCGACGGAGGAATACCGGTGGGTGCGGAAGGCACAAGAACTGGTGTCGGTGTTGGCGTCGCCGTAGGCACAGACGTGGCACTCGACGCGACCGGTGTCCCGGGTGTAAAGACACAAGCAGAGAGCATGAGCGCTGAAAGCAAGGCAAGGACAAACGGGCTTTTCATTTTTCTTCCTCTCCTTTGGCGGCTTTGCCGCCCAACAGGAATGGCACTTGCCCCCGAGAACAGGCAACCCAAAGAACCTTAGCCAAAAACAGTGCAACTTCATTTCTCCCCCACGCTCCGCCAAAGGTGGGCGGCACAAGCGCATCGTAAAACGACTTACTCGGGCGAGGTACCGTACCCCTCCGGCAAATTTCCCCCACCAGGAATCTTCCGGAGCAGATACCCGGGCAAATGCTCTGCTTCCAGCAGAGTTTTCCCTCTCGTTCTGTTACCTGACCGTCCGGTGGATCTTCGTCCGAGCCTCAAAGCCCGCGTCAGCATGTGTTGCTCTTCGCTCGAAAATCCACGCTTCTATCCAATTAAAGTATAGCCCACGTTCCCTGTAAATGCAACTTAAATTTTACATAAACCTCTCTGTGTTGACACACGAAAAGTTTGTGCTATCATGAATATGTAAAGACGCGCAAAATCTACAATACCGATACGCATCCTCCTTATCTTCTGACCTTTCAACACGGCGCTTGATAAAGGGGAAAGTATCAACGGGACACCAGGCGCCTTCATCGCAAATTTCTATGTTTCAAAACCCTGGGGGTGCGGCTTTTGCGCTGGCTTTATTCGTGCGCCATACGTTGCACCGGCCACGCTTCGCCAGTGGCCGAATCGTCCCTTGTCAATGATGCTCTCCATAAGGAGGATGACATGCTCTTCTCGAAGGCTTCTTCACGGTATTGGCTTGCCGTTTTGGCGCTCCTGATGGCGCTGGCACTTGGGGCTTGCAATTTTCCCTCTCCCACGCCAACCCCCGAACCCAGCCCAACGGCCCCTCCAACCTGCACACCTGCTCAACTGCAACGCCCCACCAATGGAGCGCCTGCAAATTGGGAAGTAGTGACAAACACGCTCACCCCAACGCTTTCGTGGGATTACCCAGGCTCTGGCTGTGTGCCGGAGGCCTATGAAATTGAGATGCGCACCGGCCCGTTTTTCAGCGCAACCGACGCCGTGACCATCACAATTTCAGGAACACAAACTTCGGTGGACTGGCCCTATACGCTGGACCCCGCCACCGAATATGCATGGGCAGTCAGGCCTATGTCGGGGGGAACGCGCGGGCTTTCTGGCGGTTTCTACAAATTTCTCACCGGCCCCATGTGTGGAGGTGCCAGCGCATTGGTAGCGCCCGTATTGGTTGCCCCACCCGATGGAGCAACCTACGACGACATTCACGACGATGGGCTAATGTGGGAATATCCAGAGCCCTGCTTACCCACAGGATACCGAATCGATGTTTCCCCCTCGCCCGACTTCTCCGACACTTCGCTGAGCGGGGGAACGGGGAACCCCTCCACAGTGTGGGGCGTGGGGCACCCCATGGAGTCCTGCCAAGTTTATTATTGGCGGGTTGCCGCCATGATAGACGGCACTTCAGGGCCCTGGTCTGAAGTACGCTCCTTCGTTACACCCTCAGGCGCGACAAGTGAAGATTGCTCTCCCGCCACCATCCAAGGCGTGGTATGGCATGATCTTTGCGCCACACCTGCTGACAACACTTCACCCCTGCCAGAGGGTTGCGTGGAAGAATCCGACGGCAGTATACACGCGGATGGCATCCGACAAGCAGACGAACCTGGCATCGAAGGTGTGGAAGTCGCTTTGCACGCCAATGCGTGCAGTTCCCCCGTGGTGGCGGTCGCCGTCACGGATGCCAACGGGGCTTATACCTTTGACAACATCACAGCCATGGGACATTACTGCGTGAGCGTGACAGCGGCCGATCCTGTCAACACCGCAATTTTAGTTCCGGGCACGTGGACTTACCCGGAAGGCTTCCTGGACACAGACCCTGCAACAACCGATGTCATCACCGCCGTTGGTGAAACTTCCACGGCTGATTTCGGCTGGGATTACCAATTCTTACCCATTCCACCGATGAGCGGCGGCAACTCACCTTTCTTCCATCTGACGAAAAACGCCTTTTGTCGGGAAGGCCCCGGCAAGGCTTATCCCAAAGTGGCAACGCTGACCGCCGGCACAGAGGTGCCTGTGGAAGGCCGCCTGGCTAACAACAGTTGGCTCTATGTTTACTGGAAACCTTACGATGTACATTGCTGGGTAGCGACTTATCTGGGTGAAGCCAGTGGAATTGAAGACATCGTTGTGTTGACCCCGCCGCCACCACCTCCCACAGCCACCCCTTCCGATACAACACCTCCCACAATTTCCGATGTCCACGCCTTGGAACGCATACTCCATTATGCCAGCACAGCCAGCACAAGTTGCAGCAACACCACGCTGCACGTGGCAGCCAGGGTAAGCGACGACGGCGGCATCACCCAAAACAACATCCAGTTGGTATACCGCCTGGTGCCTGATAGTGGTAGTGCCGGGGCATGGCAAACGGCCCCCGTGCATGACGCCGCGATGGGCGGCCAGTTCGGCTTTTGGGTAGAGATGAATACGAAAGAGGTCTATGCCTTTATGCAACGACACAACGGGCACGTCGAGTTTTACGTGAGGGCTGTGGACAACGTAGGTAACGCTGCGCAAAGCGCCACGCAAAGTGTGCCGCTGCAATATTGCAACAGGTAAGATCTGCTCTATATTTTGAGCAAGCGCTCCTGAAATCGATTGAGGCCTGATGGTTTTCCCATCAGGCCTCTTCGTTGCTCACTTCGCCTCTCCTTATCATAACCTTCGATTGCATCGGGCACGCCACTAAAACACATGCACCGCCGAAGCCTTGAAAGCCACGAACACCTCCCCGCCCGGGCGCAGGCGCAGGGCCTCGCGGGCGCGGCTGGTGATGGCGCTCACGAAGCGCACCGGCTTGCCCCCCTCACCTTCTACCACCACGCCAACGTAAACCAGCGCCCCGCGCGGCTCAATGCTTTCCACCCGCCCGCGAAACACATTCCGCTGGCTGGTTTCCAAAGGCTGGGGGGCGAGCACCACATCTTCGGGGCGCACCGCGACATGCACCTCGCCCCGCAAATCCGTCACGGCGTAAATCACCGCGCCGCCCAAGTCTAACCGCGCCATGCCCTCGCCCGCGGGTTCGGCGCGGGCCGCGAACAGGTTGCGCACGCCGACGAATTCCGCCACGAAGGGCGTGGCCGGGCGGCGGAAGATGTCTTCGGGCGTGCCCACCTGCTCCACCCGCCCCTGGTGCAGCACGGCCACCCGGTCGCCCAGGGCTACGGCTTCCTCGAAATCGTGGGTGACATGCAGCACCGTCGCACCCAAAGTGCGGTGCAGGCGGCGCAGTTCCCGCCGCAGGGCTTCCCGCCGCTGGGGGTCGAGGGCGCTCAGCGGTTCATCGAGCAGCAGCACCCGCGGCCCGCCCACCAGCGCCCGCGCCAGCGCCACCCGCTGGCGCTCCCCGCCGCTGAGGCGGGCGGGCTTGCGC
>JALVOR010000081.1 GCA_027026295.1 Anaerolineales bacterium
CTTGGGCAATGCGCTCCAGATCGCGCATTTCGTAGGCAAAGAAGTAATCCAGCAGCGCCTCGATGAGGGTTTCCTTGCCCCGAAAATACAGATACAGCGCCCCTTTGCTCAGGTTGGCTTCCTGGGCGATGTCATCCATGCGCGCTTTGTGGAAGCCGCGCCGGGAAAACACCCGCAGTGCGGCCTGCAAAATCTGCTCTTTGCGTTCTTTGCTGACATCTGGGCGGGGGGTCATGTTTCACCTGGTAAACGGAAGGGGGATAATAACTGACTGGTCAGTTATCAATATACACCCTTTCAGGGTGCATGTCAAGCGGTCTCCATCGCGAGGGCGCGGGCAAACGTTGTGGAAGCGTAACCGTTCAACCTTGGGAGGATAGGCCACAGATGACACGGATCGTCACGGATGCACACGGATTTTTTGTAACGCCAAGGCACAAAGGCACGCAAAGGCTTCACGAATTACCTCATTTCTGTGGCGCTTCGGTGTTTTCTGTGGTTTTGTGGTTTCTCCCCGCTGGAGCCGAGCGGTTACGTAAAAGCGTCGTTTTGCCCTCACCCCATAACAGGGCAACCGTTTCTACACATTTTGCTTGCACCCCCACCGCGATTTGACAGAAAGCCCGCAAAGGCGTATACTTGTAACAATCTCTCCACAGGAATTTGCCGTTATGCGAGTATCTTCCCCCATTTCCGTGTGATTGTCGGCCTCAGGCACGCCCGCGCGTGCCTGTTTTCTTATCCCCTGAAAGGAGTGTGCTATGGATTCCGGGATGATTCGCAAAATCGAAAAAGCCAAACTCTACGCACAGGAACGCGACCGCCTCCGCTTCGAGGGGCTCAAAGTAACATTCCAGGGTGCAAACAACCCTCATGTCGTGACGTTTGAAAACGGCCAGTGGCATTGCGACTGTGATTTCTTCCAATTGCGCGGCAAATGCAGCCACACCATGGCGCTGGAATACATCTTTGAAGACTGCAACCTCAAGTTGGCCGAAGAAGCATAGCCGGCAGCGGTTTTCCCACAGGTTTGGATAACACAACAGGCAGCCTGAGATTGCAGGCTGCCTGTGCTTTTCTGGCGGAGAGGGTGGGATTCGAACCCACGGTGGCCACAAAGACCACAGCGGTTTTCGAGACCGCCCCGTTCGTCCACTCCGGCACCTCTCCGTGGGCAGGGCAAATTATACCATTGAGTGGAATATAGCAAACCTTTCCAGCGCTATTTTGGCAAAATTTGTAACCACAGAAAACCCAGAAGGGCTACGGAAAACACAGGAAACGGGAAGCAGGCTGTGGGCTGCGGCGTTCAACTTCTTTGCGGCTCTTGCCTCCTTTGCGGCCTTTGCGTTAACCTCTTTGCATTCCTGGTCTCATCTTTCCGACCCAACAGGCACAAAACAAAAAGCGCCCCTTGCGGGACGCCTTGTTGTTCAAGCAGTCACTGTTTAGTGACTGTGCACGTGGCCGTGGTCCAATTCTTCGGGGGTGGCTTCGCGAATGCCCACGATTTTGATCTGGAAGTTGAGGGTCTTGCCGGCCAAGGGGTGGTTGAAATTCAGCACCGCGCTGTCTTCCTTCACCTCAGCGATATGGGCATCGAAAACCTGTCCCTGATGATCGCGTAGTTGCAGTGGCGTCCCGACTTCCATCGGAATTTCAGGAGGAAATTCGCTCTTGGGCACCTCGACAAAGGCATTGGGGTCTTCTTCGCCATAGCCTTCGGCGGGAGAAACAGCAACTTCCTTGCTCTCACCCAGCGCCATGCCCTTGACCTCTTTTTCCAGGCCGGGGATGATATGCCCCTGCCCCTGGATGAATTCAATAGGCCCATGCCCTTCCGAGGAATCCACCACCTCGCCATCTACGGTCAGGGTGTATTCCATGCTAACCACATCGTTATCGCCGACGACGCGCTTTTCTTGTTCACTCATGACTTTCTCCTTCAAAGTGTGAAATTTTGTACGCCTTGCCTTGTGCGTTCCCGCGGTCGGCGACCGGTGGGCAGCGTGCAAAGCCAGCGTCTCGCGTGGAGGTATTCTAACATACTTTGCAACTGTTCATCTTTGGTAAAGCGGAATTGCAGGCCTCGCTATTTTGCTTCGCGTTCGGTCACGCTCATGGTTTCAGTATCCTCGCGTTCAAAAAATCCGCGTTCATCCGTGGCTATCTGTGTCATCCGTGGGCTATTTCCTTACGGCCGAACAATTACCGCACTTTCACGCCTGCCGATAGCCCAGCAAACGCAGCCCGTTGAGTACCACAATGACTGTGCTGCCTTCGTGCCCCACCACGCCCCACGGCAGGGTGAGGTTGGCTCCAAATGCCGAAGCCACCAACAGCACGATGACGGCAAGGGCAAACGTGATGTTTTGCCACACTACCTTGCGGGCCTGGCGCGCCAGCCCCACAGCATAGGGCAGGTGGTAAAGATCATCGGCCATCAACACCACGTCGGCGGTTTCCAGCGCCACATCGGTGCCCGCACCGCCCATTGCGATGCCCACATCGGCAAGCGCTAACGCCGGGGCGTCGTTCACGCCATCGCCCACCATTGCCACCGCACCGTATGCCTTCTGCAAATGCCTCAGCACCCGCACCTTGTCGCGCGGCAGCAGTTCGGCATAAAATTCGTCCACACCCACCTGGGCAGCGATGCTCGCCGCCACCTGCTCGTTATCGCCAGTAAGCATGACGACTTTCTCGATGCCCAGAGCGTGCAGGCGTTCCACAATTTCGTGGGCTTCGGGGCGCAGGGTGTCAGCCACCGCCACCAGCCCCAGCCACTGCTGCCCGGCAGGACGATAAACCGCAATCACGGTCTGCCCCTGATTCTCCAGCGCACGCAGTTGCTCCGCATAATCCGGCGGCAGCGGCACGCCGCGTTCGGCAAACATGCGCGGGTTGCCTGCCCACAACACGCCGCCCTCGACCTCCCCTTCCACGCCCTGCCCCACCACAGCACGGAAATCGGTGGCTTCGGGCAGGACAATGCCGCGCTGCTCCGCGGCGTGGACAATGGCGCGGGCAATCGGGTGCTCAGAGCGGGCTTCCAGCGTCGCCACCAGCCGCAGGAATTCATCTTCACTCACGCCCTCGGCAGGGAAAACACCCTGCAGCCGCGGTTCGCCCAATGTCAGTGTGCCGGTTTTGTCAAAAGCAATCACTTTGAGGCTTGCGGTGCGTTCCAGGTGCGCGCCGCCTTTGAAAAGCACGCCGTGGCGGGCGCCGTTGGCAATGGCTGAGAGAATGGTCGCCGGCGTCGAAATCACCAGCGCACAAGGGGAAGCCACCACCAGCCAGGTCATCGCCCGATAGAACGCCACAGGGAAAACCTGCTGGAAGAACAGCGGCGGCACAACGATCAAAACCACGGTTGCCAGCAGCACAAAACGGGCATATTTGCCTTCGAATTCCTCTAACGCCCGCTGGGTTTTGGCTTTCGCCTCCTGGGCTTCCTCCACCATCCTGACAATATTGGCAAGGGTAGATTCCTGCGCCAAATGCGTGACGCGGACCTCCACCGTGCCAGTGCTGTTGACCGTGCCCGCAAACACCGGGTCGCCGATTTCCTTGGGCACCGGCACCGACTCGCCCGTAATAGGCGACTGGTCGACCTCGGTGGCACCGCTAACCACCTCGCCATCGATGGGAAAACGTTCGCCCGGACGCGCCATCACAATGTCGCCGAGGCGCAGCGCCTCGACAGGCACCTCTTTCCACGCACCGTTGATTTTCGCCGTCGCCACGGGCGGGCGCAAGTCCATCAATTTCTCAATGGCTTTGCGGGTGCGCCCCAGAGCGTAAGATTGCAGCGTGTTGGAAAGCGAGAACAGAAAGAGCAAAATTGCGCCGTCAGTCGGACGCCCCACCAGCGCCGCGCCGAGGGCAGCAGCAATCATCAGCAGGTCAACGTCAATCTCGTGTTCCCTGACCAGCAGTTGCAGGCCATCCACAAAGCCGAAATAGCCGCCGGCAACATAAGCAACAGCGTAAAGCACCGCCTGCGCGCCAGCGGGCAGGCCCAAGCGGGCGCCAAGCATTGCCCCAGCCGTTGCCAGCAGCGTGAGCAGCGTAAATACAACCTCAAGGTTCCCCGGGAAAGTCGGGCGCTGATCCGTCTCTGCCCCGGTTTCCGGCGGGGGGAGAATTTCGGCTTCGACCTTCGCCTTCACCGGCGCGCGGCGCGGCAAGCGGGCTGACAACACACCGGCTTCCAGGGAAACCTGCACCGGCTGCCCAAAGAAACGGGTCAGATCATTCCGCAATCGCAGCGCGCAGTGTTGACACGCCGGAGAACGGGCATCAGGGCAATGCTGCACGCGTTCCCAGGCATGATGGGCGGTTTCCCGCGCTACTTGCATGGCCTGGGCCTCATCAAGCACACGGGGGTCGTAAACGATGCGCAGGTCGGCGTTCTGATAGTCCAGGGTGGCTTCCAGAATGCCATCGTAGCCTATCATGGTATCAGCAAGCACATCGGTGCAGCGATGGTGCTCGTTGTTCCAAACAGCGCTCACTTTTCGGCCGCTCCGTTTTCGGCGCGCTGGCAATCGGGGCACAGGCCGTAATAAACCACCCGCGCGCCGAGGATGCGATAGCCGCTTTGTTTGGCGGCTTCTTTTTCCAAAGCAGCCACGATTTCGTTGGGCACGTCAAGCACACGGTGACAGCGGATGCACACTAAGTTGATGTGCGGGGTAATGTTGGCATCGTAGTGAGTGGTATCGTCGCCCGCATCGCCCAAAGCGTGAACCGCGCCTAACGAAACCAGCGCCTCAAGGGTGTTGTAAACCGTGGCAAGGCTCAGCGAGGGGAAAGCCGGCTTGAGCGCCTGGTAAACATCCTGCGCTGTGGGGTGAATATCAGTGCCCGCCAAAAAACGGCAAATTGCCATCCGTTGGGGGGTCAACCGCAGCCCGGCCTCGCGCAGGGCTTCGATAAGGCGGGTTTCTTCCGCCGTGAGAGAAGGAGCAGATAGTGCCATGACCGTATCTCCATTTATTCTAAAGTTAGAGCAATTATAAATTAGAGGCATAAAAAAAGCAAGGGCGCGCCAATATCCCAAACGTCACTACACAATCCCTCAGGATAGCGTATAATCAAGCCACATTCTCATGAGTCAGTTGCAAAACTCAAGTAACTGTTCAGCCGCAAGAAAACAGACCACGGATGTCACGGATGGACGCGGATTTTGAACGCCCCCACTCCCCCTTCCCGAGGTGTTTATGCCAATCCAACAAATTGACCTGCTGCTCACCAACGCCATCGTCCTCACCATGGACGAAGACTTCCACATTTACGAACCCGGCGCGGTCGCCATACGCGGCAACACCATCGTTGCCGTAGGCCCCGCTGAAGAAATCGCCGCCGCCTACACCGCCGCCGAAACCTGCGACTGCGGCGGCAAGGTGCTTTCCCCCGGCCTGGTCAACGCCCACACCCACGTGCCCATGACCCTGCTGCGCGGCCTCGCCGACGACCTGCGCTTAGACGTCTGGCTGCTGGGCTACATGATGCCTGTGGAGCGCGAATTCGTTTCCCCCGAGTTCGTCTATCTCGGCACCAAACTTGCCACCGCCGAACTCATCCGCTCGGGCGTGACCGCTTTTGCCGATATGTATTACTTCGAAGAAGAGGTCGCCAAGGCCGCCGCTGAAGCGGGCTTACGGGCGTTGGCTGCCGAAACCGTGCTCAAATTCCCCTCACCCGACGCCAGTTCCTACGAAGAAGCGCTGGAACACGCTCGCGACTTCATCGCCCGCTGGAAGGGACATCCCCTCATCGTGCCTTCCGTTGCCCCCCACGCCCCCTACACCGTCACCGACGAAATCTGGCACGCCGCCACCCAACTGGCGCTGGAATACGACGTCCCCATCCACACCCATCTGGCGGAAACCGCCCAAGAAGTGGAAGACATGCGCGCCGCCACCGGCATGCCGGTCATCCCCTATGTGAAGAAACAGGGCGTGTTCGAAGCCAAAGTGCTGGCCGCCCACTGCGTACACGTTGACGAAGGCGAAATGCACACCATGGAACACTGGGGCGTGGGCGTAGCGCACAACCCCTCTTCCAATCTCAAACTCGCCGACGGCATTGCCCCCGTTGCCCAAATGCTGGAACTCGGCCTGAATGTGGGCATCGGCACCGATGGGCCTTCCTCGAACAACGACTTAGACATGATCGAGGAAATTCGCCTCACGGCATTGCTGGCAAAGGGCGCCACCGGCGACCCCACGGTGGTGCCTGCCAAACAGGCATGGGCCATGGCAACCCGTCTGGGCGCACGCGCCCTGCACATGGGCGACATCACCGGTTCACTGGAACCCGGCAAGCGCGCCGACCTCATCCTCATCGACATCAGCCCGTTGCACAACGCCCCCGCTTCCGCCGCCACCCCGAAGGCATCTACGCCCAACTGGTG
>JALVOR010000082.1 GCA_027026295.1 Anaerolineales bacterium
AAACGCTGGGACAAGGGCGAGCCGGTCTACCTCCACGAGACCTTTTACGCCATCATGCAGGGTTACGACGCTTACGCCCTGCGCGCGGACGTGCAAATCGGCGGCACCGACCAACTCTTCAACATCGTCACCGCGGCGCGCAAACTGATGACCTTCATGGGCGCCAAGCCCAACATCGCCATCATTCTCGACATTCTCCCCGGCACCGACGGCGAAGTGAAGATGAGCAAGTCGTTGGGCAACCACATCCCCCTGCTTTCCACCCCTGAGGACATGTACGGCAAACTGATGAGCGTGCCCGACAAAGCCATGGGCGCTTACATGCGGCTGCTCACCCGCTGGACGCCGCGGCAAATCGCCGAACTGGAAACCGGCATGGCCCACGGCCGCCTCAACCCGCGGGATGTGAAAATGCAACTGGCGCGCGAAATCGTGGAAATCTACCACGGGGAAGACGCGGCTGCCCGCGCGGAGGAACACTTCGTGCGCGTGTTCCAGCAGCGGGACATCCCCGACGAGATGCCCGAATATTGCCTGCAGGAAGGCGAAACCGTGCTGCAGGTGCTGCGGAACGCCAACTTAGTGAGCAGCAACAGCGAAGGCCGCCGCCTGATTCAGCAGAAAGCCGTGCGGCTGGATGGCGAAGTGCTTTCGGACCCGCGCGCGGCCTTCCCCGGCCCGGGCGTGCTGCGGGTGGGCAAGCGCAAGTTCGTGCGGGTGGTGGCATAAGCACCCAGCCAAAAGCAAAATCCTGACGGGTTGGCAAATCCGTCAGGATTTTTTATTCCCACTTGGGGAAATAGGCCGCGGATGACACAGATAATCACAGATGCCCGCGGATTTTTGAACGCCAAGAGGCGCAGAGGAGGCTGAAATCGGCATGGTGTTGCTTTGACTTTCTACGGTTTGCAGCCCGTGTAATTTGCATTTTTTCTTTGCCAGGGCTGAGCAGTTACATCCGTTCAATCTGTGCAAATCGACGGATGTTTTTCAGCCACCTCCCGAACCCTTACCTCAAATGGCACGCCACCAGATGCTCCGGTTCACCTTCCACAGGGTGGAGAGGTGGCGGTTCGCGACGGCAGACGTCTTCGGCGATAGGGCAACGGGGATGGAAGCGACAGCCCGCGGGCGGGTGAATGGGGCTGGGAATTTCGCCTTTGGGCAGTGGCTGGGTGCGGCGGGCGTCGGGGTCAGGCACGGGCACCGCGGCCAGCAGCGCCTGAGTGTAAGGATGGCGCGGGTTGCTGTAAACCTGCGGCAGGGGCCCGATTTCCACAATTTGCCCCAAATACATCACCGCAATGCGATCACAGATGTATTTCGCTGTCGCCAGGTCGTGGGTGATGAAAAGGTAAGTGAGGCCAAATTCCTTCTGCAGGTCGCGCATCAGTTGGAGCAGCACCGCCCGCACCGACACATCGGCCATGGCAATAGGCTCATCGGCCACCACCAGGTCGGGGCGTAGCACCAAGGCGCGGGCAATCACCGCCCGCTGGCGCTGGCCGCCCGAAAGTTGGTGCGGGTATTTGTCGATGAACTGCTCCGGCGGGGTGAGGCCGACCTTCGCCAGGATGTCCAGCACCTGCCGGCGCTCGTCGGCGGCGTTTTCGGCGAGGTGGTGAATGCGCAGCCCGTGGGCAATGGCCTGCCCAATGGTCATGCGGGGGTTGAGGGAAGCCGTCGGGTCCTGGAAAATCGGCTGCATGCGGCGGCGCAGGGGGCGCAGGTCGCTTTCGGGCAGGTGGGTGATGTCCTGCCCGGCGAACAAAATCGTGCCGTCGGTGGGCTCCAGCAGCCGCAACACCAGCCGCCCGGTGGTGGTCTTCCCCGAGCCGGATTCGCCCGCAAGGCCTAAGGTTTCGCCCGGGTAGATGTCAAAATCCACCCCATCCACCGCGCGCACAGCGAGGGCTTCACGGTTGAAGAGTTTATCCAGCAGACCCTGCCCCACAGGGAAATACTTTTTCAGGTTACGGACAGAAACCAGGGATTGCCTGTCGTTGGTGGTCATGCTTCCTCCTCGTCGTACAACCAGCACGCGGTGCCGTGGCCGGGCTTGACCTCTTGCCAGGCGGGCACGGCTTCACGGCAAACGGGTTTGGCCTGCGGGCAGCGGGGGTGGAAGCGACAGCCGGGAGGCGGGTCCAGCAGGCTGGGCGGCGCGCCCGAAAGGGTTTCCAGTTCCAGGCCGTCTTCCAGGCGAATGCTGGGCACGGAAGCCAGCAGCCCTTTGGTGTAGGGGTGCAGGGTTTCGTGGAATACATCGCGCACCGCCCCGATTTCCGCCATGCGCCCGGCATACATCACGGCCACGCGATCGGCCAGTTCAGCCACCACGCCGATGTTGTGGGTAATCAGCACCATGGTAAGGTTGAATTCGTCGCGCAGTTCCCGCAGTAGGTCAAGGAATTGCGCTTCCACAATCACATCCAGGCTGGTGGTCGGCTCGTCGGCGATGATAAGGTCGGCGTTGAGGGCCAGCCCGATGCCAATCATGATGCGCTGCCGCATGCCGCCGGAAAGTTGATGGGGGTAATCCTTCAGGCGGTCGGGGGAAATGCCGAGGCGCTGGATGAGTTGGGCGGCGCGGTCCCAGGCTTCCTGTTTGGAAACCTGCGGTTCGTGGGTGCGGATGGTTTCCACGATGTGGTCGCCGATGCGCTGCAGTGGGTTGAGGGAAGTCATCGGGTCCTGGAAGACCATGGAAATGTGCCGCCCGCGCAGTTTGCGCATTTCTTCTTCGGGAAGTCGCAGCAAATCACGCCCCAAAAAGAGCATTTTGCCCGAGGTAATGTGTCCCGGCGGGCGCACCATGCGCAGCAGCGCCATGCCCAGGGTGGATTTGCCGCAGCCGCTTTCGCCCACCAGCCCCAAAATTTCACCACGGTAAAGGGTAAAACTGACATCGTCTACCGCGTGCACAGGGCCCTGGCGGGTTTCGTAGGTTACTGTAAGGTTTTCGACTTGGAGTAAGGGTTCCATAAGATTTAGGATTGAAGATTCAGGATTTAAGGGGGACAAACCGCTAATCACAAATCGCTAATCGCCACACACTTTGCGATTAACAGCCTGCGGTCATTCTTCCGTCAACCTCGGGTTAAGAATCTCACCCAGCCCTTCGCCCAACAGGCTGAAGCCGAGGGCAACCAAGGTAATCATCATGCCGGGGAAGGTAATCGGCCACCAGTAGCCGCGGGGCAGGTAGGCTTTGCCCTTGTTCAGGTCAAAGCCCCAGTCGGGCGTGGGGGGCTGCAAGCCCAACCCCAAGAACGCCAGCCCGGCTTCGGTGAGGATGGCATCGGCGACATTCAGGCTGAATACCACTACCAAAGTAGAAATCACATTCGGAAAGATGTACATGCCCAGGACTTCCCGTTGGCGTGCGCCCAGCGCCCGGGCGGCTTCCACGTAGAGTTCCTCTTTGATGGAAAGCACCTGCGAGCGCGTCATGCGGAAATAGGTGGGGATATACACCACCGAAATGGCAATGGCGATATTGACCACACCCGTGCCTAACACCGCCGCCACCGCGATGGCGAGAATCAGGCCAGGGAAGGAATAGATGCTGTCCATGATGAGGGAAAGGGTGCGGTCGAACCAGCCGCCGAAGAAACCGGAAAGCAGACCGAGGGGAACGCCAATGGCGGCGGAAAACAGCGCCGAGAGGATCGCCACCGCGAGCACCGCCCGCGCGCCCCAAATCAGGCGGCTGACGATGTCACGCCCCAGGTTGTCGGTACCCAGCAGGAAGCGAGGGCCAAAAGCCTCGCCCACCTGCACGAAGTCGGGGTTCTCCTCCAGCGCCTGGGCGGCATCGCGAGCGGAAAGCAGCACCGCGTCGGCTTCCCCGGCGCGCACTTTGGCGAACAGGTCTTTGTTCACCTGATAGGGGCGCGGGGTCATGCCGTATTCCTCGGCAATCACCGAAGGCGTAGTGTTGTAGAACACGGCCACCGCCAGCCCTTCGCGAGAAGCAATGCCACTACCTTTAGGGGCAAGCAACACCACCTGCCCGCCGCCGGGGCGCTCGAAAGGGCCGCCCACCGTGGTGATGGGGTCATAAGGGCTGACGACAGGCGCCAAAATGGTAATCAGGATAATCAACGCCAGAATGACGCCGCCTGTTACCGTCCAGTACCATTCAGCGCCATACCAGTAAGCGCCGCGCAGCAAGCGGCCTAACAAACTGGTGGGTTCGGAAGGTTTTTGCGAAGTTTTCATGGGCTTTTAGTAGCGAATCCGGGGGTCAATCCAGGCGTAGAGGACATCCACCAGCAGGCTTACGCTGGCAACCAGCACAGCAAACACGACCACCGCGCCCTGAATCGAGGGGAAGTCGCGGTAGGTAATCCGTTCCACCAAAAAGCGCCCCAGGCCAGGCCACGAGAAAGTGCTTTCGGTAAGCACTGCGCCTGCCAGCAGCAAAGCAAACTGCAAACCCATCATCGTGATGATGGGGATGAGTGCGTTCTTCAGCGCGTGCCCGTAAACCACCGTGCGCTCGGGAATGCCGCGGGCGCGGGCTGCCGTGATGAAGTCCATTTTCAAAATTTGCAGCATGTTGGAACGCGTCAAGCGCACAAAAACGCCCGAAAGGTAAAGCCCCAAGGTCATGGCAGGCAAAATCAGGTGCATCACACTGTCTTTGAACGCCACCCAATTGCCGGTGAGCAGGCTATCCAGCGTGTAGAGGCCGGTGACGTGTTCCGGCGCCACGGCGAGGCTGCTGATGCGCCCCGCAATAGGGAACCACCGTAACCACACGCCAAAAATCAGTTGGAACATCAAGCCCAGCCAGAACACCGGGATAGCATAAACAATGATGGCATAGAGGCGCAGGGAATAATCGGCCACAGAACGGCGGTGGTGGGCTGCATACGCCCCCGCGCCCACCCCCACCACGGCGGTGACCAGAATGCCCGCTAAGGCGAGTTCCAGCGTGGCTGGGAAATGTTCCCAAATTTGCTCGGAAACCGACTGGCCGCGCACCGGGCTGAGGGTCGTTCCCAAGTCAAAGTGCAATAAATCCCACAAATACTCGCCATACTGCACATAAAGCGGCTTGTCCAGCCCCAAGGTATGGCGGATTTCGTCAATGTATTCCTGCGGCGCGCCAGGGCGAATGGAAGACTTCACCGGGTCGCCGGGCATCACGCGCAGGATGAGAAATACCAGCGTGACCAACACAAAAATCATCGGGATGGTCAGCAGCGTGCGAACAAGGAGATAGCGTCCAAGAGAGCGCATAGGCGTTTACCGAAAAAGAAGAAATGGCCACTTCGTCGCCGAGGACGAAGATGGCGTTGGGGTAAAGTGAGGCATACCGCAACCAGCACACCCAAAAAACAAAACAGGGGAGGAGGAAGCCTTCCCCCTCCCCTGACGGTTGCCGAACCGGTTTACTTCTTGTCAAAGAGGAAGTAGTGGTTCGCCATCACCGGGTCGAGCACAATGCCGGTTACGTTGCTGCGGGCAGCCACAAGCAGTTTGCCCTGGGTCAGCGGCAGGGTGGGAACATCAACCGCCCACAGTTTCTGGATGTCTTCGAAGACCTTCTGGCGCTCGGCACCGCGCAGGTCGGTCGCCGTCTGTTCGGACTTGAAGTAGGCATCCATCTGCTCGGATTTGTAATTGCTGCCGATATCGTCCGAAGCGTCAGAAGCGGCAAACGGATAGGTGTAGTTGTCGGGATCCATGTAGTCCGGGTACCAGCCCAGCAGGAACATGCCCATGGAGCCAAACTGGTCGGTGTAGGTAGCCCATTCGGCAGATTGCAGGTTGACCTTGATCATGCCGGTCTCTTCCAGAGCAGCCTTCACCACCGAAGCAACGTCGGATTCCGTGTCGCCGTAGTGGGTGGGCGTCCACCAGAGGTCGATTTCCAGCGGCTTGTCGGCGCTGTAGCCGGCTTCCTGCAGCAGTTCCTTCGCCTTGTTCAGGTCACGCTTGGGGAAAGCGTCGATGTGGCTCCACATGCCCATAGGCACCATGGAATACAGCGGTTCGTGCGTGCCCTGGAAGGCTTTGTCCACAATGGCCTGGCGGTCCACAGCATAGGCGACGGCCTCGCGCACCAGTTTGTTGTCGAAGGGCGCCATGTCGGAATTGAAGACAATGTAGCGAATTTGGGCGCCGGGGCCTTCGATAACCTGAATGTCAGGATTCTTTTCCAGGTCGGCGTAGTCGGTGGGGTTCAGGCTCTTGAGGGCGATGTCGATCTCGCCGTTTTCCAGTGCGAGGCGCATGGTGGTGGCGTCGGCAAAGTATTTGACGATAACTTTGCCAGCCTTGGGCGGATCGCCATACCAGTCGGGGTTAGCAACCAGGTCCATTTCCACGTCGCGGGTCCACTTTTCAATCTTGTAGTGGCCGATGCCGCCGCAGGTGCTGTCGGAAGCAATCTGGTCAGCAGGGTAGCACTTCGGGCTAACAGGAGCATAAGGATAAGTCGCCACCAACAACGGGAAATAGTTCACGGCGTCCTTGAGCACAAACTTGACGGTGTAGTCATCCACCACCTCAACATGGTCCACGAAGGAAGTGACCAGCCAGTTGGGGTCGCCCTGAATCTTGAAGACCCGGTCGATGGACCACTTCACGGCTTCAGCGTTGAAGGGGGTGCCATCGGGGAACTTCAAGCCCTGGCGCAGGTGGAAGGTGTATTCCTTCCCATCGTCGCTGACATCATACGACTCAGCCAACCCGGGTTCCAGATCAGTAGTGCCTGGCTTGTAGTGCAACAGGGTGTCCATCGTATTGTGGAAGATTTCCCAGGTATGGAAGTCATAGGCATTGGCCGGGTCGAGGTCGGTGACCTTGTCGGTCGTACCGATCACAATGGTCTTGCCAGCGCCCGTGGAAGCCTGCTTGCCGCCGCCACAGGCGGTCAGCCCAACAGCCAACACAACGGCGAGGGCCAACAGCACGAAAAAGAACTTGCGTTTATACACGGCTCCTCCTCCTTTGATAGGCAGGATAGTGAAGATGGATAAGACACCTCTACCCCATTGCCGATTTTGCGCTCCTCGCGGCAACAGGGCACAGGCATTAGGAATTATATTGCAGCCTGCGCAAAAGTCAAGCAAGGCACAACAAACCAAACCCGCCCTGGCCCAAATCTGGCAATCTTCCCAAAGGGCACAAAGATCAATTTTCGGCTCCTGCTCCTTCCGATTCAGGCGCCCCGGCCGGCCGCACCACCAGCCGAATACCCTTCACCGCCACGATTTCCACCGGCTGGTCGGGTTCCACCGCCGCTGCGCCGGGGGCAAGCACCGCCGTCCACAACTCGCCTTCGACCTGCACCGTGCCCGCCTGCCGCCGCGTAATGGGCGTACGCGCATAGCCAATGCCGCCTACCAGGGTGTGGGTTTGCTCCATGCCGGTCTGCACAGGACGGCTGCGAGCACGCAACGCTAACGCTACGATCGCGGTGGAAGCCGCCGCAGCAGCAAGACCCACGCCCACCACCAATGGCACGGAAACCCGCTGCTGAGGCAGCGCCATGGGCGTGTTGAACAAAGTCAACGCGCCAAACACAAAAGCCACCGTGCCCGCTACGGTAAGCGCACCATGGGTGGAAGCCTTGACATCCACAGCAAACATGGCAAACGCCAGCAGCATGAACGCAAACCCCACCAGGTTGACAGGCAAAAGGCTCATGCCATAAGCCGCCAACAGCAGGGAAACCGCGCCGATGAACCATGCCGGCCAGTTCGCCGGATGCCAGAGGGCAATCAGCAGCGCCTGTGTGCCCAGCCCCAGCAGGATGAACACGACGTTGGGATTGGTCAACTCGCGAAAAAGCGATTCGCCGATGCTCGGCTGGAGTTCCTCAGCGGTCAACACCGCGGGCAACGTCACCTCGCCCGCGCTGGTCACGACAGATTGCCCGGCAAGGTCTTTTAGCAGATCGTCCAAAGCAGGCTCGATGTAATCCACCAGCCCAACGCCAAGGGCTTCCTGCGCAGAGAGGGCCTTGGCGTGCTCGATGGTTTCCTCTGCCGCCTGCACCGCCTGTTCGCCGCGGCGCTCGGCAAGGGAACGCACCAACGCCTTCAAAATTTCCTTGGCTTTGGTCTCCAACGTGCTGCCCAGGTTTTCCCCCTGGGAACCCACCGGGCTGGCCGCGCCAATGGCGGTTTCCGGCGCCATGGCTGCCCAATGCCCCGCGAGGGTAATCACCGTGCCCGCGCTGCCCGCCATCGCCCCTCGCGGCGCAACATACACCACCACCGGCACCGGGCTGTTACGAATGTCCTGCACCATGCGCTCCATCAGGTCAATGCCACCGCCCGGCGTATCGAGCACCAGCACCACCAACGAATCGCCTTGCTCGTTGGCTATGCGCAATCCCCGTTCCAAATACTGCGCCATGGGCGGCGTGAGGGGACCTTCCAGATGCAGCACCAACGCCGTGCCCTCGCCCCGCGCACGAACGGGCAACACAGCCACGACCAGCAAAACCACCAACAGAGCCAAAATCAGCCAGCGAATCTTCCGCATAGGCACCTCGAAATCCAATCACCGTTCTCTGTGTTCGGTTGCTCTTTGCCAGGGTCGAACAGTTACAACCACGGTTCTATTGTACAACAAACCGGCAGGAAGCGATGGTAAAATACCCCCGCACGCACCTTTAGACCTCGGAGAAAACCCATGGAGAAAAAACTCACCGTCGTGATTCCCATGGCCGGCCTGGGCACGCGGCTGCGCCCCCACACGTGGAGCAAGCCCAAGCCCCTGGTCAGTGTCGCCGGGAAGGCCGTGCTCGGGCATGTACTCGATATGTTCAGCGACCTGCCCCCCGAACAACTGGAACTGGTTTTCATCGTGGGCTACCTCGGCGAACAAGTGACCGCCTACCTGCAAGAGAACCACCCCCACCTCAAAGCCTCTTTCGTGGAACAAACCGAGCGCAAGGGGCAATCTCATGCCCTCTATCTGGCGCAGGAACACCTCGCAGGCCCCATCCTGATGATTTTCGTAGATACCATCATGGAAACCGACTTCGGCTTCCTGCAAAACCTGCCCGAGGAAGCCGTCGCGTGGGTCAAACCCGTGGAAGACCCGCGGCGCTTCGGCGTGGTGGTGCCCGACGAAAACGGCTACGTGCAGCGCCTCATCGAGAAACCCGATGACGACCGTTACAACCTCGCCGTGGTGGGATGTTACTACTTCCCCGAAGGGCGCGACCTCGCCGCTGCCGTCAACGAGCAAATCGCCAACGACATTCAAACCAAAGGCGAATACTACCTCGCCGACGCCATCAACATCATGCTGCAAAAAGGGCTGAAAATGCGCACCGTCGAGGTGGGCACGTGGCTCGACGCCGGCACCCCCGACGCCCTGCTGGCAACCAATCGCTACCTGCTGGAATCGGGGCGCGACAACAGCACCGAAAGCCTGCACCCTGGCATCACCCTCATCCCGCCGGTTTACATTCACCCTGAAGCCGAAGTAGAATTCTCGGTCATCGGGCCTTACGTTTCCATCGGCAAAGATTGCAGGGTTTCCCGCGCCGTACTGCACGATGTGGTACTGGATGATGGCGCGCAAGTCAGCGACATCGTATTGCGGGATTCTCTCATCGGGCGTCATGCCCAGGTGCAGGGCCGCCCGCACCGGCTCAACATCGGCGACCACACCCAAATCACACTATGAACGCCCCCCTGCCCCAACGACAAGCGCAAGTGTGGTGTCGCTCGGAAAGCCGCTATGCCGAGCGTCCGGTGGCGTTTGTATGGGAAGGGCAGCGCATGGAAGTGCGCCAAATCCTGGCTCAATGGCGGGAACCCGCCGGGCCAGGATTTCGCGTTTTAGCGGAAGATCATCGCGTTTACACATTGCAATATGACGAAGCCAGCCAAGCCTGGAGCGTCACCGAATATCCAGCCACCTGACTCCCCAACATTCCCCAAGGAGGTTCCTCAATGATCATCGGCATCCCCAAAGAAATCAAGAACAACGAATACCGTGTTGCCATCACGCCCGGCGGCGTGCACACCCTGGCAGCAGCAGGCCATAAAGTCATCGTGCAAGCCGGTGCGGGCGAAGGCAGCGGCTTCAGCAACGAGGAATACCGCCGCGCCGGTGCAGAAATCTTCCCCGCCGCTGCCGATGTGTGGGAACAGGCGGAAATGATCATGAAGGTGAAAGAACCGCGTCCCGAGGAATACGCCTTCCTGCGCCCAGGCTTGCTGCTGTTTACCTACCTGCACCTTGCCGCCGAAGAAGAACTCACCCAGGAACTCATCAAGCGCGAGGTGACCGGCGTGGCTTACGAAACCGTGGAACTGGCCGACGGTCGCCTGCCTCTGCTCACACCGATGAGCGAGGTTGCCGGACGAATGTCGGTGCAGGTGGGCGCGCACTATCTGGAAAAAGCCCACGGCGGGCGTGGCAAACTGCTGGGCGGCGTGCCGGGTGTGCGCCCCGCCGACGTGGTCATCATCGGCGGCGGCGTGGTCGGCACCAACGCCGCCAAAATGGCGTTGGGCATGGGCGCGCATGTCACCATCATCGACAAGAACATCGACCGCCTGCGCTATCTGGAAGACGTCCTCCACGGCAACCTGACCACCCTGGCTTCCAACCCCCTCAATATTGCCGACGCCGTGCGCGTGGCCGATTTCGTCATCGGTGCGGTGCTCATCCACGGGGCACGGGCGCCGCGGCTGGTGACGCGCGAAATGGTTTCCACCATGAAGCCCGGCAGCGTGATAGTAGACGTTGCCATCGACCAGGGCGGCTGCGTGGAAACTTCCCACCCCACCACCCACAGTGACCCCACTTATCTGGTAGACGGCGTGGTGCATTACGGCGTGACCAACATGCCCGGCGCCGTACCGCGCACGTCCACCTATGCACTTTCCAATGCCACGCTGCCCTATGCGCTGCTGCTGGCAAACCTGGGCTTCGAGGAAGCCACCCGCCGCAACCCCGCCCTCGCCCGTGGCGTCAATACCTTCAAGGGACACATCGCCTACAAAGCCGTGGCCGAAGCCTTCGACATGGCCTACACCCCGCTGGAGAAAGCACTGGCATGAGCGCTATCAACCCCGGCTTTTCGCCCAAAACATCGCGTCGCGTCGCCGCGCTCAAGCCTTCCGGGCTGCGCAAGTTTTTCGACATCATTGCCGAAATGCCCGAAGTGGTTTCCCTCGGCATCGGCGAGCCCGACTTCGACACCCCTGAGATCATTCGCCAGGCAGGCATCCGCGCCCTGCAGGCTGGGGAAACCCACTACACCAGCAACGCGGGCATCTCCACGCTGCGTCGCGCCCTGGCAAAACACCTTGCCAACCGCTACGGTGTGCATTACGACCCCGACACCGAAATCGTGCTCACCGTGGGCGTTTCCGAAGCCCTCTATCTGGCAATGACCGCCCTGCTCGACCCGGGCGACGAGGTGCTGGTGCCGGTACCGTGCTTTGTCTCTTACCAACCCGAAGTGGTGCTGGCAGGCGGGGTAGCCGTGGAGGTGCCGCTGCGCGCCGAAGACGATTTCCAGCCCAATGTGGAGATCCTGCAGCAGTATGTGACGCCGCGCACCAAAGCCATCCTCATCAACTACCCCCACAACCCCACCGGTGCCGCTGCTGACCGCGGCGCAATGGCAACCCTGGCACGTTTCGCTGCCGAGCACGACCTCATCGTGATTTCCGACGAAATCTACGACCGGCTGGTATATGGCGTCGAGCACGTCTGCTTCCCGGCGCTGGAAGGCACCTGGGAACGGACGATTTTGCTGGGTGGGTTTTCCAAAGACTACGCGATGACCGGCTGGCGCCTGGGCTATGCCGCCGCGCCCGCGTCGCTGTTGCAGCCCATGCTGCGGATCCATCAATACACCGTGATGACCGCTCCCACACCCGCTCAGGTGGCCGCTCTTACAGCGTTAGAAACTGCCGAAGCCGACGAAGCGGTGGAAGCCATGCGGCGGGCTTACGACCGCCGTCGCCGCCTCATCGTGGACGGCCTGCGCTCCATCGGCTTTCCTACCCGCGAGCCGCGAGGGGCGTTCTACGTCTTCCCCGATGTACGCCCCTTTGGCGTGGACGACGAAACGTTCGCCTGGCGGCTGCTGGAAGAAGAGCAGGTCGCCGTGGTGCCCGGGTCGGCCTTCGGCAAAGCAGGTGAAGGCTTCGTCCGCTGCGCGTATGCCACGTCGGAAGCCAATATCGAGGAAGCCCTCACCCGCATTGCACGCTTTGTGCAGCGGTTGCATTAAAAAAAGGCCTGGCAGGCAGCGAAGACCTGCCAGGCCTTTTTTTGTATCACATGGGGGAAATCACACCCAGCCGCGCAGTTTCATGGCTTCGGCCACGCGCGCCACGGCCACCATGTAGGCCGCCAGGCGGTTGTGGACGCCCTCTTTCTGCGCCATTTCGTGCACAGCGTGGAAGGCCGCGGTCATCTTCTTGTCCAGCCGCGCGTGCACGGTTTCCAGATCCCAGTAGTAGTCATAGGCGTTTTGCACCATCTCGAAGTAGGAAACCGTCACCCCGCCGGCATTGCACAGGAAGTCGGGGATGACGTAAGCGCCCTTGTCGTGCAGGATGAGGTCGGCTTCCGGTGTGGTGGGGCCGTTGGCGAGTTCCACGATCACCTTGGCTTTGATGCGAGCAGCGTTTTCGTCAGTAATGACGTCTTCCAGCGCAGCGGGCACCAGCACCGGCACGTCCAGTTCCAGCAGTTCTTCGTTGGTGATGTTCTCGGCGCCATGGAAGTTGATGACCGAGCCGGTTTCCTTCTTGTGTTCCATCACGGCCTTGTAGTCCAGCCCCTTGGGGTTGTAAATGCCGCCCTTGGAGTCGGAGACAGCCACTACCTTGAGGTCGAACATCTTGACGCCGAGCATATGGGCAAAGTAACCGGCATTGCCGTAGCCCTGAATGGCTGTCGGCGCACCGTCCAGGTTGAGGCCAAGCACCTTGGCCGCTTCACGCAGCGTAAACATGCCGCCGCGAGCGGTGGCATCACCGCGTCCCTGCGAACCGCCAATCGGAATGGGCTTGCCGGTGATCATGCCAAATTCGTTCCAGCCCTGCATGGTGGAAAACTCGTCCATCATCCAGGCCATGATTTGCGGCGTGGTGTAAACATCGGGCGCGGGGACGTCTTTCTCCAGCCCGATGAGCGCGGTGCCGATGGCACGGATATAAGCGCGCGAGAGGCGCTCCAGTTCGGCGGTCGAGAGTTTGTGGGGGTCACAAATCACACCGCCCTTCGCGCCGCCCAAGGGGATGTCCACCACCGCGGTCTTCCACGTCATCCACGCGGCTAAGGCGCGCACGGTGTCGATAGTTTCCTCGGGGTGAAAGCGAATGCCGCCCTTCGTCGGACCGCGGGAGTTGTTGTATTGGACGCGAAAGCCATGAAACACCTTGTAAGAGCCATCGTCCATGCGGACAGGGAAGGTGACATGGATCTCGCGCATCGGCCAGCGAAGCATTTCGTGCGTGGCCTGGTCGAGGCCAAGCCGTTTCGCTGCCTCATCCAACTGTGCTTGCGCAATCTTGAACGGGTTATGCTTGGACATGGGTTCCTCCTTCCAAGAAGAAACGAGTAAGACGGACCATGGTAAAAGCAAACGCCGCCTGCACGAGCAAGCGGCGTCTATTACCTAAATCCAGCCTCGCATTTCCATTGCCTTGACCACCCGATCAATAGCCACCATGTAAGCCGCGTCGCGGGTGTACACCTCCTCATCCAGCGCCATCTGGAGCACACCGCTGAAAGCCTGGCTCATCTTCTTGTCCAGTCGCTCCAGCACTTCGTCTCGCGTCCAGTAGAAATTCATATCGTTCTGCACGCTTTCGAAATAGGAAACCGTCACCCCGCCGGCGTTGCAGAGGAAATCGGGGATGACGAAGATATCGCGTTCCTGCAGCACGGCATCGGCCTCAGGTGTGGTGGGGCCGTTCGCGCCTTCTGCCAGGATCTTGACCTTGTCGCTAATCAAGTTCACCGTTTCGCCGGTAATCTGGCCTTCCAGCGCGGCGGGAATGAGCACGTCGACGTCTTTGGCAAGCCAGGCCATTGCATCTTCCAGCACGTAGCCCGCCTTTTGGGCTTTCTGCTTGTCAATGGTGCCGTAGCGGTCGGTAATGCTCTTGAGGAAGTGAGGATCAACACCGTCGGGGTGGCCGAGGGTGTAAGGCTTCTTATCCTCCCGGTCCCAGTAAGAAACGCAGGCTACCTTGCCGCCAAGGATCTCGATGAAACCAATGGCCGCGTTTTGGGCCACGTTGCCAAAGCCCTGCACCGCCGCGATACTCTTGGTGGGGTCAAGGCGGAGGTGCTTCATGGCTTCGCGGATGTTGTAAACCACGCCAAAGCCGGTGGCTTCAGCACGCCCCAACGAACCGCCGCCGCCCACGGGCTTGCCTGTGATGACGCCGGGGGTGTATTCGCCGACGAGTTTGGAATACTCGTCCATCATCCAGCCCATCATCTGGGGGTTGGTGCCCACATCGGGCGCGGGGACGTCGATGCGCGGCCCGATGTTGCGCCAAATCTGGTCAACCCAGCCGCGGCACAGGCGTTCCTGTTCCCCGCGGGAAAGGGTCGCCGGATCAACCGCCACGCCGCCTTTGGCACCGCCCAAAGGGATGTCGGCGACGGCAGTCTTCCACGTCATCCACATGGAAAGCGCCCGTACCGTATCAACCGTCTCTTTGGGGTGAAAACGGATACCGCCTTTGGCCGGGCCGCGAGCATCGTTGTGCTGCACGCGATAGCCCAAAAACGTTTTGATGTGGCCGTTATCCAGCCGCACGGGAATCTGAAAATGAAACTCCCGCATGGGCTGGCGTAGCATCTGCGCTACATCTTCGTTCAGGCCCAGCAAGTCGGCCACATGGTCAAATTGTTGCTGGGCCATCTTGAATGCGTTCACCGATTCAGACATGACTCATATTGCTCCATTCTGGAAAAAGATAAACGGGTACCACCCGGGATGGTACCCGCCCGTACTCAAAGTTTATGGGGAATAACGTACTGTCGAAGGCTCTTCATTGCCGTTAGCCTTGTGAGGTTGACGGTGTTTGTACTTTGCGAAGGGATTCGCCCAACATTGCCTCTGCTTTCGACCTTCGTTTCGGTTGCATCCACCGGTGCAATTAAAGATTACTCCAAACTTTACCCTTCGTCAAGATACTTGCGGCGTTCTTGCAGGTTTCTCATCAACACCTGTCGCACCACTTTGGGGTCGGCCTGCCCGCGGGCGAGGCGCATCACCTGCCCAAAGAGAAAGTTTGCCACCCCCTCTTTGCCTCTCAGGCAGGTTTCCGTCTCTTTGGGATGCGCCGCCAGCACTTCTTCCACCCAGCCCTGAATGGCCGCTTCGTCGGAAACCTGCTTCAGACCCTGCTCGGCGATGATTTCCTCAGCGCGTTTGCCGCTCTTGAACATTTCGGCGAGCACCCGCTTGCCGGTGTTGTTGTTGATTTCCCGGGCTGCCACTCGCTCCAGCAAATCAGCCAGCGCCGCCGCCGAAACCGGCGATTGGGTAATTTCCATACCTGCCTGGTTGAGCAACCCGAACAGTTCCCCCGTGACCCAGTTCGCCACGGTTTGCGGCGAAACATGCGGGGAAGCCGCCTGCACCGTTGCCTCGAAATAATCGGCAATCGCCCGCTCAGCCGTCAGCACCTCGGCGGCATACGCTGTCAGGCCATAAGCCCCCTGGAAACGGCGGAAGCGCTCATGGGGCAATTCGGGCAGTTCGGCGCGCAGGGCGTCCTGCCATTCCGGGGTGACTTCCAGTGGCGGCAGGTCAGGCTCAGGGAAGTAGCGGTAATCGTGGGCTTCCTCTTTGCTGCGCTGGGGCACGGTCACGCCGCGGGCTTCATCCCAGCCCATGGTTTGTTGCACCACCGCTTCGCCGCGGCGCAGCAGTTCGCTTTGGCGGGCGATTTCCTGCGTCACGGCCTGCTCCAAGGCCCGAAAACTGTTCAGGTTCTTGATTTCGGTGCGGGTGTTGAGCACATCGGTGCCCTTCCAGCGTACCGAAACATTGGCTTCGAAGCGAATGACGCCTTTTTCCATGTCGCCGCTGTTGACGCCCAAATAGCGCAGCAACTGCCGCAGCGCCACAGCATAGGCTTTTGCTTCTTCCACCGAGCGCATGTCGGGCTCGGAGACGATTTCCAGCAGGGGCACCCCGGCGCGGTTGAGGTCAACCAGCGAGTATTCTTCGCCGCTCTCGGTGCGGACGTGGGTCAATTTGCCGGTGTCCTCTTCCAGATGCACCCGGTGAACGCGAATTTGCCGCTCGCCTTCGCTGGTGCGGATGGTGAGGGTGCCGTGCTCGGCAAGAGGCAGTTCGTATTGCGAAATCTGATAACCTTTGGGCAGATCAGGGTAAAAGTAGTTCTTGCGGGCGAAAATGCTCACCCGGTTGATGGAACACCCCAACGCTAATGCCACTTTGACGCCCTGGGCAACGGCTTCCCTGTTGACCACCGGTAAAGCGCCGGGCATCGCTGCACACACCGGGCAGACCGCGGTGTTCGGCTTCGCTGTGGTGGCATCGACCACCGGACAGGCGCAAAACATCTTGGAACGGGTGTTGAGTTCAGCATGAACTTCAAGGCCAATGACGGGTTCGATTTCCATAAGATTGCCTCGTTGCAAAAGATATCAACGCTCGGGAGCGTAAACCACAAAATTGTCAAAACTTATTTCTGTGTCGGGCATGCTAAACGTGCCAGCAATCAGGCCAACATCGCCGCCTTGAGCAATATCATCGTTCTGAACCTGGGTGAACAGTTTGCCGTTGACCCACAGAGAGAGGGTATTGCCAATACAGGCAGCCTGCAAGTGTACTGTCGCCCCACCCCGGGGAATCTCTTCGCTATACAGCATGCTACCTTTGTCGTTCAGCAAAATGCGCTCGCCGCCTCTCATCTCGCTAATAGCATAATAGCCATCGCTGCTGACGAAGAAATAGTAAAAATTCTCACTATCCTGATAACGACAAATCAGTCCGAAATCGTTGTCGTCCGTGCCACCCACCTTGGTCGCGTCCACTTCAACGACCACATCGGCGGGGAATTTCCTGCCGGGGTTTGCCCACGCGTCCATCAAGTCACTCATCACCCGGATATGATAAGTGCCATCAGGGTAATAATTGGCGGCAGCATCCTCATCGCGGTAAACGTCCCATCCTGAGGTGCTATCCGAGAAATCATCGGAGAACAAAACCTCGCCGCGAGGGAGCGGTTGGGTTCCCTGAACGGTGGGCTGCAGCGCGGGGGAAGGCTGCGATTGCGGGGTAAACAGGGGGCGTGGGGCGCTCTGCGGCAACGGCGGGAGCGCGCCGTCAGCCGGCGGCGCAGTAACCACCAAATTGTCGAAACGCACGGCAAAACCGCCGCTGCGTCCTCCACCGGCGAGTAAGCCTACAGTACCGCTGCCCGAAAAACTTTCATCCTGCAACACATCCAGCCAGGTATCATTGATCGCCAGCCCAATGGTGTTACCGGAACAAACCGCCGTGATGCGATAAGGGCTGGACGAATCAAAAAGGCCATACGCGCCCGTCATGCCCGTCCACGGCACAATCGGTTCTATCGTACCATCGACGAATTTCCAAATGCGGTAAGTGCCGTCTTCCGCCACCTCAAAAACGTAAAAATTTTTACGGCCATCGCCGCGACAAATCACGCCAAAACCGCCCTCGCCCGTGGATTGCACGACCTGAGCGTCCACGCTGATAACCATGTCATCCGCATCAACGGTATGCGTCGCCCAAACCGTATATCGCGGGCTGGTCACGGTAATCTGATACACGCCATCTACCGCTGCAATCTTGCCGTGTGCAAGTTGGCCGGTTTTCCAGCCAGTCGCTGAGGGGTCTGAAAAATCGTCGCTGAAAACCACCTCTGCTGCAGACGCCGATGCGGGCGTGGCGCTGGGGAATGCGGGCGCGGGCGTCATCGCCGTGGAATGCGCCGTCGCGGGCGTCGAGGCAGCCTTCCCCACAAACGGCAGGCTCAAACCGCCTTCATCGGAATATTCGGAAACCAACTTCGCGGCAGCACCCCCCCCCCCCCCCCCCCCCC
>JALVOR010000083.1 GCA_027026295.1 Anaerolineales bacterium
TTGTTGCCGGAACTGTGTTAAATCGTGAGTGTTGTCCATACCCATAGATTGACACAGTTCCACCTATTTTGTCAAAAGTCCAATTAAAAGACAGAGGTAACTCATGATGTTAAATCGAACTTTGCGTTGGAATAAGCCTAAGGTGGTGGATTTGTTGTTTTTCATAATGTTTGTTTCTTTGCTTTTTCCTCGGAGATTGGTGTTTTATCCTTTAGCATTTGGCGTACCCACTTTAGTATTGTCAATATTTGCATTCATGAAAAAAGTTGATATAAGAGCGGGGATATTGTTTTACTACATTGTAGGAATAATTAGTTTGTTGAATGCATTTAGAGAAGATTTTGCTTTGCTATCGTTTTTATTGGCTTTGGTGAGTTACACAAGCCTTTTATGGTTATTTTCAAAAACCTATTTTTGCCAGATGGAGCAACATATCTACTACAAATGGTTTATAAGGTATGTTTGGGTCGAACTTGTCATTGGGATCATACAACTGATTCTTGCTTTTTATGAGTCGTCTTTTAACTGGGATGTGGTGCGAGGTACATTTGGCCCCGGAGGGCAAAGAATTCTGGCTGTACTTACCATGGCTGGCGCTGTATTTTATTTGAGTAAGTATTTTGCGAATGGTAACAAAAAGTACGCATTAGGAGGGCTTGTTATGTTTCTGGGGAATTTGCTTACTTTCTCTTTCGCTGTAACGGCCATTGGCATCCTGTCGGCTTTGTTTGCCTATAGGCGAAAATTTGTCCGCTGGTATAAGGGTTATATTGGAATACATGTTGGAATAAGAGATCTGATAGTGGCTTTCTTCATCACCGCGTTCATTGTTGTTTTTTTTGGCACGCGCACCTTTTTTCGCTTACGGCATTATGTGGAGATGAGTCAAAGATTTGGCCTTCCTCGGATGGTTCTTACAAAGGGGGTTTTTACGAGTTTGCCTACCGAAATTGAGACTCAACCTTTAATAGGAGTGGGGTTGGGGCAGTTTTCCAGTTGGGCTGCAGCAGTGTTGAACCCTGATTATCAGAAAGCCAAGATATTGGGGCGACATACTAAAAGCATCCTGGTTATGGCGAAGAACGAACTGGCCACCCGTTATATATATGGGAAATTCTATGGGGAGAGACCATGGCTTTTGACAGATAGTATCTTTGGACATCCTTTATACTCTTGGCTCAGTGTTTATTCCGAGCTTGGTGTTATAGGGGTTGTTTTGGTCTTAAATGCATTTAGAAAACTAAGGAATGGGTTAAAGTTAAAGACCTTTCGGTTAGAGATGAAAGACATAACCTATGTTCAGTTTGGAGCATTTTGTCTAATCTTTGTTACAGGTTTATGGTTTTTAGATAATTTTGCCGAGTATCCTTGGGTCTCTGGGATATTGATTAGTGCGATAGTCGTTGCGTCAAGCAATGTTCGGCCTCAAAGTTGTAAGTAAAAAGCCATCCTTGTTTTTCATGAGGAGATGAGAATGCACTTCCCTTTTTATAAAGTGATGGGTGTAAAAGTTCAACCTTTGATTATAGGTCATCTGAATGAGATAGTAGAGGATTCAATAAAGCAACGGAGAAAGGTAGTGATTGCAAATCATAATTTGCATAGTGTATATCTGTATTATCATGATGAGAAAATGAAGCGTTATTATGAAGAATATGCCCATTTTATTCACATTGACGGAATGCCTCTTGTGTGGTGGGGTAGATTACTTGGATATCCTCTAAAACGAGAGCATAGGGTAGGATATTTGGATTGGATGCCCTCGCTACTGAATTTATCTGTGGAGAGAGAGTGGCGAATATACCACTTAGGAGGAAAGCCTGGTGTAGCGCAACGAGGATATGCCATTTTAGAGGAATCTTACGGGAAACTCAATGTGCGGACACATCATGGATATTTTGATATGCACAATGAAGAAAATGAAAATGTTATAGCAGATATCAATGCCTTTAATCCTCATATTTTATTGGTTGGGATGGGCATGCCTCGACAGGAACACTGGATAGTAAATAATTATAAACGCCTCTCCACTAATGTGATTTTGCAAGCCGGAGGTTATATTGATTACATCGCTGGTGAGCAGGTTTATGTACCCCGTTGGATAGGGTATATAGGAATAGAATGGCTGTTTCGACTGATTACCCACCCCCGGCGATTATGGAGGCGTTATCTGGTAGAGCCTTGGAGCTTAGTAGGTGTTATGTTACGGGATTTGCGAAAGAAGCTATCAAAGTTTTCTTAAAGAGCATTTACTCACTGATCTCCTGGAGCCGACCAACGAAGCCACGCCGTGGCCAATATCGCGGGCATCAAGATGTGCTAGGCCTATCGCCGACAATACGGCTTCAACGCCATCAGCCTGATGCCCACGGATCTTTACGGACGGGGCGACAACTTGTGCCCTGCCCGCGTTGATTCTCAAGTTCCACGAGGCCAAGGTTAGAAAGGTTTTAGGAAAGAGAGGGGTTCGGATGCATAGACGTTCTCGGTGGATCACGATAGGCTTGTTACTGCTATTGGATATGCTGGTATTCAGCCTGTTGTTTGTCCTGGCGGCGGGGGTACGCAATGGGCTGGCGCATTGGATCGGCTTTGGAGTGCAGTGGAAGACTGCTTTCCTGGTGTTGCGCGTTGTTTTGGTATTGATGGTGGGGGTGTTTGCTTTCCTTGGCTTGTACCCAGGGTATGGATTGACGGGGGTGAAAGAGTTGGAACGGGTCTCCAAGGCTGTGCTCTTGTTGCTGTTGATGACGGCCAGTGTGTTTTACCTCAACAAGCCCTTTCAGTGCTTTCCGCGCTCGGTTTTGGTGCTTGCGTTGGCTATGGCGTGGTGGGGAATGCCTGTTGCCCGGTCGCTATTCCGTAATGTGTTCTCCCGCTTTGCCTGGTACGGTGTGCCTGTTGTGATTTTCGGCCCTCTGCCTTGGGCCCGCGAAGTAGGTAAAGCCATTGCAGATAGCCGCCGTCTGGGCTGGTGCGTCATGCGCTATGTGCCATTGGAAGACTTGGAAGGAACGATAGTCCACAATCCTTCCAAGGGGCGGGTGGCCGTGCTGGCCTTGCCTCGCACCGTGGATCCTGGGCCTTATGCTCGCGTGTTGGCGCAGCATTTTCGGCAGGTCATCGTCATCCAGGATTTCTCTTATTTCGGCTCCCTGTGGGTTGAGGCGCGGGATGTGGTCGGGCATCTGGGGCTGGAATTCCAGTATCACTTGCTGCGATCCTGGAGCCTGATCCTTAAACGCGGCATGGATTTGATTGGGGCTTTAGGATTATTGGCATTGCTGGGGCCGTTTATGCTTTTCATCGCGTTGTGGATTAAATTGGATTCCCCCGGGCCGGTGTTCTTTCGTCAAAAACGTTTAGGCAGGGACTTTCATGAGTTTGACGTTCTGAAGTTCCGCACCATGGTGGTGAATGCAGAAAAGCGTTTGCAGGAAATTCTGGCGCAGGATCCTGTAGCGCGGGAGGCGTACGAAAAGTTCCACAAACTGGAAAATGACCCGCGGATCACGCGTTCCGGTCGTTGGCTGCGCAAGTTTAGTCTGGATGAGTTGCCCCAATTGATTAATGTGCTTCGTGGTGAAATGAGCCTTGTTGGCCCTCGCGCTTACATGCCCTCGGAACTGGAAGATATGGGTTCCTATGCCGAGATCATCCTGCGTGTTCGCCCCGGCATGACCGGCTGGTGGCAGGTTCAAGGTCGACATCGCACCACCTTTCAGCGTCGCCTGGAGATGGATGAGTACTACATCAGCAACTGGTCATTGTGGATGGACTTCTTTATCTTTTTGAAGACGGTATGGGTTGTGATGAGTGGGCAAGGGGGATAATTTTTCATTCCTGTTCTTTTTCCCCGATGGTATACTTCCCCCGTGCACAGCCTCTACATCCATGTCCCCTTTTGCCGCCGCAGGTGCAGCTATTGCGACTTCAACACCTACGCCGGGCAGGAACACCTGCAGGCGGCCTACGTGGCTGCCCTGGTGCGGGAAATCGGCCTGCTGGCTGTCGCGGCGGGGGAAGCCCTGCCTGTGCACACGGTCTATTTTGGCGGCGGCACGCCTTCACTGCTTTCCCCGCGGCAAATCGCGCAGGTGCTGGAAGCCGTCGCCCGCCACTTTGCCCTGACAGCCGACGCCGAAATTTCCCTCGAAGCCAACCCTGGCACCCTTGCCCCGGCCTACCTCAAGGCGCTGCGGCAGGCAGGCGTCAACCGCCTCAGCCTCGGCGTGCAGTCGGCGCACCCCGCCGATTTGCACCTCCTGGAGCGTGACCACGACTTCCTCACCGTCATTCGCACCGTGGCCTGGGCGCGGCAGGCCGGTTTCGACAACCTGAACCTGGATTTGATGCTCGGCCTGCCCCAGCAGCCCCTGGAACGCTGGCAGCGCACGGTGGAACTCGCCCTCGACCTTGCGCCGGAGCATTTTTCCCTCTACGCCCTCACCCTGGAACACGGCACGCCCCTGGCCCACTGGGTTGACCGCGGCCTGGTGCCCGCCCCCGACCCCGACCTGGCCGCCGAAATGTACCTCTGGGCTGATGAGCGCCTGCGGCAGGCCGGTTTCC
Source organism: Anaerolineales bacterium (assembly GCA_027026295.1). GTDB lineage: Bacteria > Chloroflexota > Anaerolineae > Anaerolineales > DRMV01 > DRMV01. The sequence continues at coordinate 4,573 of JALVOR010000083.1, forward strand.
GGCAGTACGAAATTTCCAACTGGGCGCGCCCTGGCATGGTCTGTCGCCATAACCTGCAATACTGGCGCAATCAGCCCTATTTGGGCCTCGGCGCGGGCGCCCACGGCTATGCGGGCGGCTTCCGCACCGTCAATGCCCTCACCCCCGGCGCTTACATCCGCCGCCTGGAAGATGCCGCCCCCTGGAAGCCGTCTATGGCGAGCCCATCGCCCGCTTGATTGACGCCGGGCTGCTTGCCTGGTCGCCCGACGGCGACCGCCTGCGCCTGACTTCCCGCGGACGCCTGTTGGGCAACTGGGTGTTCCGCGAATTCGTATGATAGCCCCGACCAGCCCACCATTATTTCACCATTTTAGAGGTGACACATCATGGATGCCTTCAACCATTTTCTCGACAAGGTTTCCGAATTTTTTGCCCAGCGCAAGGGATTGCTGGTGATGCTCGGTATCGCGCTGATTTTGCTGAATTTCGTTTTCCAATTCATCCCCGGCTGGGTGGGACGCACCAACCTGTTCTTGCATTTGGGCTTGTTGATTGCCTTTCTCGGTGTTTTGCTGGCCTGGGCGCTCTGACTGCCTGACTATCTGACTACCCGACTATTTGACTACCCCACGACGCCCCCATGCTGCTCTTGTTCAACAAGCCCTACGGTGTGCTTTCGGCCTTTACCGACCGTGAAGGGCGCCCCACCTTAGCCGAGTACATCCCCGTGCCGGGCGTCTATGCTGCCGGGCGGCTGGATTTGCGTTCCGAGGGCTTGCTGCTGCTCACCGACGAGGGCGGCCTTGCCCATCGGTTGACCCACCCCCAACACAAACTGCCCAAGACCTACTGGGTGCAGGTGGAAGGCGTGCCTGACGAGGCGCAACTGCAGGCGCTGCGGGAAGGCGTGGTGGTCAAGGGACGCCGCACCCTGCCTGCCGAGGTCAGCGTCATCCCTGCTCCGGGGCTGCCGCCGTGCCCCAAGCCGGTAACGCCCCACGGCCCCACCACGTGGCTGCAAATCGTGCTGCGGGAAGGCAAAAAGCGCCAGATTCGCCACATGACCGCCGCGGTGGGGCTGCCCACCCTGCGCCTCTTCCGCTGGGTGATTGGCCCCCTCACCGTGGCCGGTTTGCGCCCGGGGCAGTGGCGCTATGCTACTTCGCGCGAAGTGCGTGCCTTGAGGCGTGCCTTGAAAATGAGGTAATGACAGAAAATTGCGAGTTGCGAATTGCGCCGCCCCTAATTCCTAATTCCTAATTCCCTCCCCATGCCCCTCCCCGATTTTCTCAACGCCGCCCGCAAAGCCGGTCTGGTCGTCCACGATGACCCCGTGTCGCGCTACCTCTACAGCACCGACGCGTCCATCTACCAGATTCAGCCCCTCGCGGTGGGCTTCCCCCGCGATGGCGACGAACTCGCGGCCTTCGCGGCCCTGGCCGCCGAGCACCATGTGCCGTTGCTGCCTCGCGGCGCGGGTTCCAGCCTGGCTGGGCAGGCGGTGGGCGAAGCCGTGGTGCTCGACCTTTCCCGCCATTTGGGCCGTGAGGTGGTCATTGACCCCGAAGCCCGCACCGCCACCGTGCAGCCGGGGGTGGTGCTCAAGGAACTCAACCGCGCCGCGGCAGCCCACGGCCTGCAGTTTGGCCCCGACCCGGCCTCGGCTGAGCGCGCCACTGTGGGCGGCGTCATCGGCAACAACGCCACCGGCGCGCATTCCATCCGCTATGGCATGGCCGCCGACCACCTGCTGCGCGCCGAGGTGGTCTTTGCCGATGGCACCACGGG
>JALVOR010000084.1 GCA_027026295.1 Anaerolineales bacterium
CTCAGGGGAAACCACGTGTATGCCCAGCCCGGCGGCTTTTAGCCCCACCCGCCCCTGCGGCCAGGCGTTGGCTTCAAGGGCATAGACACCCTGCCAGGGCAAATGCACCCGGGCAACTTCGCCCCCGCGCAGGGCGAGGGCGTATCGGGCATATTGCCCGTTGCGGTTCAACCCGTGTAGCCGCAACGAAAAAGGATGCTCGGTTTTGAAAACGAAGGGGGACAGCAAACCGCCGCGCGGCTGCTGCCAGCGGGAAGGCAGCCAATGCACTACCGTGAGGGGCTGACCGTTTTCTTTCGCCTTCCGGGCTTCGGCGCGGCGCGGGGCGTCGGGGGCAAGCACCAGCCCGAAGAACAGCAAATCGCGGGCGCGGGCTTCGCTGCTTTCCCGCAAAAGCCAGGGTGCACTTGCCATGATGCTTTCCGGCGACACGCCTCGCTGCAACGCCTCGACGGTTTCCCCCTGAAAAACCCATGTGGGCACCACCCAGCCCTGAAGATCACCCACCTGCACCCGACCGACTTCGGGCGCACGCGCGGCTTCCCCCTCCGTCCGCAGCAGCACGCCGCGTTCCCCCAGCACATGCGAAAGTGCCAGCACCAGCGCCTTGGCAGCCGCCAGACGGCGCAGGCGCTTTCCCCACGGGCCGCGCAGCCGCGGCAACAGGCGATAGCCCGCCTGCAGGGCGTACGTTATCCCAGCATAGCCCCAAACATCGCGAAAAGGTTGACGAGAGAATTCTTCAGCCGCTCGGCACATGCTTTTTTGTCGCCCGGTTTCGACTGGCGGGAGGTGTAGGCGGCGACCATGCCAAAAGCCAGCAACATCACGGGGAGGACCACCCAACCGGCTTCCGGGCCGAACGCGCCGCCGGTCAGCCACGCGGGGCCGGTGAGGCGGGTTTGCAGCAGGCTGAACGACCACATGCCGCTCACTGGGAAGCCAAACACCGTGCCCTCGAAGAAATTCCAGCCGAAGTGCATGCCGATGGGCAGCCAGAGGGTATCGCTGCACACATAGGCATAGGCAAGGAACATGCCGCCGAGGAACATGCCGCCGGCAGCAAGCCCATCGAAGTGCCCGTTCCGCAAATGCAGCAGCGCGAAAAAGGCGCTCGAAACCACCGCGCCCGCCAGCCTCGCCGCCGCTCCCGGCAACGGGGATGTCCCCGGCAGCCGCCCTGCCGTAAGGCGATGATACCCCTCGGCAACGACCTGCAGCCAGAAACCGCGTACCCAGATTTCCTCACCCCATGCCACCAACGCCCACAGCAACACCGCTTCGCCCAAAGGCACAAAATAACTCTGCCACGCCTTCAAAGGCGCAAACTGCACCCGGGCTGCACCCAAGACAATCAACACCACCCACAACAGGGCTTGGGCTACCGCCATGCTGAACACACCAAACGACGTATCCCGTATGGCAGCCACGTTGAAGCGCAAGCCCAGTTGCGCCCACGAACGCCGTTGCAGCCAGCGCCAGGTAAGCCATGTCGCCGCGGTGACCGCCAGCACTTCGGCGGTGAGCGCCCCCAACGCTGTGTTGGGGAAAACGCCGGCTGCCCTGAGCGCCCCCGCCCCGGCAAACACTATGACCGTGTGCAAGAAAAGCCCCCCCAACACCCTCGCCCACGGCTGCACGTGCCCCTTTAAGGTTTCCCAGCGCTCGCCCACCAACCTTGCGGTGGACGTAACCACGATGTTTTCCTGTTTCAGTTGTTCAATCATAAGTATAGCCTCGCAGAAATGGCATGGCAAGCGGTTCGAAGAGACCGTTGCAACTTCGCTGCCAACGCAGCCAAGGCATCGGGTTGTCCCACCCTTCTCCCCAAATTCTGCCTCCGCCTCACAAGTGGGTTATAATAAGGCGCGTTTTTGAAAACTCTCAGGAGGCTCAAACATGCCCACTGCGCTTATTACCGGCATTACAGGGCAGGACGGCTCTTACCTCGCCGAATTCCTGCTCGAAAAAGACTACAAAGTCATCGGTCTGGTGCGGCGCACCAGCCGATTGACTTATGATCGCATTCAACACCTGGTTGACCGCATCGAACTGGTACAGGCCGACCTGCACGACCTCGGCTCGCTGATGGACGTGCTGCGCACCCACGAACCCGACGAAATCTACAACCTTGCTGCCCAGTCTTTCGTGCCGACTTCCTGGAACCAGCCTGTGCTCACCGGCGAGGTGAACGCGTTGGGGGTGGTGCGGATGCTGGAAGCCATGCGCCTGGTGCGCCCCGATGCCCGTTTCTATCAGGCGTCTTCCAGCGAAATGTTCGGCAAGGTGCGCGAAGTGCCCCAAAAGGAAGACACCCCCTTCTACCCCCGCAGCCCCTACGCCGTCGCCAAGGTTTACGGGCACTGGATCACCGTAAACTACCGCGAATCCTACAACCTGTTCGCGGTGTCGGGCATTCTGTTCAACCACGAAAGCCCCCGCCGCGGCCTGGAATTCGTCACCCGCAAAGTCACCCACGGCGTGGCGAAAATCAAACTCGGTCTGGCCGACGAACTGCGCCTCGGCAACCTGGAAGCCAAGCGCGACTGGGGCTACACCGGTGATTATGTGCGCGCCATGTGGCTGATGCTGCAGCAAGACGCGCCGGAAGACTTCGTCATCGGCACAGGCGAAACCCACTCGGTGCGGGAACTCTGCGAAGTGGCGTTTTCCCACGTGGGGCTGGATTACCGCGACTATGTGAAGCAGGACCCGCGTTTCTTCCGCCCTGCCGAGGTTGACCTGCTGATTGCCGACCCCTCCAAAGCCCGCGAAAAACTCGGCTGGCGCCCGCGCGTGAGTTTCGAGGAACTCATCCAGATGATGGTCGACGCCGACCTGGAGCGGCTGGAGCAGAAATACAAGCGATGAGCGCCTTCCCGCCAGGGTTTCTCAGCGACGAAGATTTCTTCCACGTGGTGCAGCATGCCCCGCTGGTTGCCATCGACCTGATTGTGACCCGCGGCGGCGGGCAGGAAATTCTGTTGGGTCGGCGGCGCAACCCGCCCGCCCAGGGCTGGTGGTTCGTGCCCGGCGGGCGCATTCGGAAGGGCGAAACCCATGCTGCCGCTTTCCAGCGCATCACCTTAGCCGAGTTGGGCGTGCGGCTGCCCATCGAAGATGCCCGCCTGATGGGTTCGTGGGCACACCTTTACCCGCAAGAGGCTTTTCGCGGGCTGCCCGTCACCGACATTCACTACGTCACTTTGGGCTACCGTCTGGAACACGACCTCGCTGCCGAGGCGTTGCCCGCCGAGCAGCACGGCGCGTTCCGCTGGTTTCCCGTGGGCGAGGCGTTAGCACACCCCGAAGTGCACCGCTACACCAAGTGGTATCTGGAGGCGCTGACTGCGCCATAGCAAGGAGCAACCGATGAGCAATTTCTGGCAAGGCAAACGCATCACCGTTACCGGCGGCGCAGGCTTCCTCGGCTCGTTCGTGGTGGCCGAACTAAAGCGGCGCGGCGCAACCGACATTTTCGTGCCCCGCAGCCGCGAGTATGATTTGGTCAAATACGACGACGTGGTGCGTGCCCTGGAAGATGGCCGCCCCGACATCATCATCCACCTCGCGGCGCACCTCGGCGGCATCGGTGCCAACCGCCTGCACCCCGCGGAGTTCTTCTACGACAACCTGATGATGGGCGTGCAACTGATGCACGAAGCCTGGAAGCGCGGCGTGGAAAAGTTCGTTGCCATCGGCACCATTTGCGCTTACCCCAAATACACGCCGGTGCCCTTCAAAGAGGAAAACCTGTGGGACGGCTACCCCGAAGAGACCAACGCCCCCTACGGCCTGGCGAAGAAAATGCTCCTCGTGCAGGCGCAGGCTTACCGCCAGCAATACGGTTTCAACGCCATCTACCTGCTGCCGGTCAACCTCTACGGGCCGCGTGATAATTTTGACCTGGAATCCTCCCATGTCATCCCCGCGCTCATCCGCAAGATGATTGAAGCCAAAGAGCGCGGCGACCGCCAGGTGGTGCTGTGGGGCGACGGCTCGCCGACACGCGAGTTCCTCTACGTAGAAGACGCCGCCGAGGGCATCGTGGAAGCCGCCGAGAAGTACGACGGTGCGGAACCCGTCAACTTAGGCGCCGGCTGGGAGATTTCCATCAAAGACCTCGCCGAAGCCATCGCCAGGGCCACCGGCTTCGCAGGCGAAATCGTGTGGGATACTTCCAAGCCCAATGGCCAGCCGCGGCGGATGCTGGATGTTTCCCGCGCCAAGGCATACTTTGGCTGGCAGGCAAACACGCCCTTTGAAGAAGGGCTGAAGCGCACCGTGGAATGGTTCCTCGCCAACCGCCCTGCCGACTAAGAGCCTATCCGAAAATACTTCACAGATGCGTCACTGCGAGGCGGGCTGAGCAATGACGAAGCCCGCCGAAGCAGTCTCCTGGCTGCCGAAAAGGGGATTGCTTCGCCCCGGAGCCTGCGCCGAGCGCAGCGAGGGGGGGCTCGCAATGACATCACCACGATTTTCCGGATGGAGTCTAAGTAAAACTTATGCCGCCTTCCCCTTCCCCTGCCGACGAAGTCATCATCGTGCGCCCTTCCCGCGGGTGGTTAGACCTCAACCTGCGGGAAGTGTGGCGTTATCGGGAGTTGATTTACTTCCTGACGTGGCGCGACATCAAGGTGCGCTACAAGCAAACCTTTTTGGGCGCTTCGTGGGCGGTGTTGCAGCCCTTCCTGACAATGGTGGTGTTCACCCTGTTCTTCGGGCGGCTGGCGAAAATTCCCTCCGACAACGTCCCTTACCCCGTCTTTTCCTACGCCGCGCTGCTGCCGTGGCAGTTGTTTTCCAAGGCGCTCAACGATGCCGGACGCTCGCTGGTCGCCAACCGCAACATGATTACCAAGGTTTACTTCCCGCGGCTGGCTATTCCCATTGCTTCGCTGCTGGGCGGCGTGGTGGATTTCACCATCGCTTTTCTGGTGCTGCTGGCGATGATGGCCTACTACGGCATCGCCCCTACTGCCCATGCGTGGACGCTGTTGCTCTTCCTGCTGCTGGCGCTGGTCACCGCGCTGGGCATCGGGCTGTGGCTCTCCGCCCTCAACGTGCTTTACCGCGACGTGGGCTATACCCTGCCCTTCCTCACCCAGGCGTGGATGTTCATCACCCCCATCGCCTACTCTTCCACCCTGGTGCCCGCCAAATGGCGGCTGCTCTACGCCCTCAACCCTATGGCAGGCGTGGTCAACGGCTTCCGCTGGGCGCTGCTCGATACCCCTACCGGTCCCGATGCCTCGCTGTGGGTTTCCGTGGCGGTTTCCTTAGTGCTGCTGGTGAGCGGCCTGTTCTTCTTCCGCCGCATGGAACGCCAGTTCGCCGACCGCGTCTAACCCCCGACGACCCGACTATCTGACTATCTGACGACCTGACTATCCCATGTACGCCCTTCGTGTTCACGATCTCGGCAAACGCTACCGCCTTGGCCTGCAGATGGATGCCTACGCCACCCTGCGGGACGTCATCGCGCAAAAAATTACCCATCCCTTCCGCCGCCGCAAACCACAGGAAAGCGACGAAACCCTGTGGGCGTTGCGGCACGTCTCTTTCGAAGTGCCGCGCGGCAAGGTGCTCGGCATTATCGGCAAGAACGGGGCGGGGAAATCCACCCTGCTGAAAATTCTCTCGCGGGTCACCGAACCCACCGAAGGCTATGCCGAAATCCGCGGGCGGGTAGGTTCCCTGCTGGAAGTCGGTACCGGCTTCCACCCCGAACTGACCGGGCGGGAAAACATCTACCTCAACGGCGCCATTCTGGGGATGCGCCGCGAGGAAATCGACCGCAAATTCGACGAAATCGTGGAATTTTCCGAAATCGGGCGCTTTCTCGATACGCCAGTGAAGCGCTATTCCAGCGGCATGTACGTGCGCCTGGCGTTTGCCGTGGCGGCGCACCTCGAACCCGAAATTCTGGTCGTGGACGAGGTGCTGGCGGTCGGCGACGCCGCCTTCCAGCGCAAATGCTTAGGGCGCATGAGCGATGTCGCCCAGGGCGGGCGCACCGTGCTGTTCGTCAGCCACAACATGTCGGCCATCCTCAACCTGACCGAAGAGGCCATTGTGCTGGAAAAGGGGCAAATTGCCTTCCGCGGTCCCACGCCCGAAGCCGTTGACCGCTACCTTTCCGCGGCGCTGGAACGCTCCGGCGAGCGGGTGTGGGAAGCCGACGAAGTGCCCGCGTCGGCAGCGCCCTTCCGCCCCCTGCGGCTGCGGGTGCTGGATACGCGGGGGCGGGTGACCGACACCGTGCGCTCGGTTGACCCCGTCACCATTGAGGTGGCATATGCCCTCGACGCCCCCATTCAGGCTTGCGGGTGGGCAT
>JALVOR010000085.1 GCA_027026295.1 Anaerolineales bacterium
CCACTGGATGCCTTCAATGCTGCCAACAACCTGCCCGACCTGCTGTTTGCGCTGATTTCCGGAGGGGCGCTGGCGATGGCGTTCATCCCCGTGCTGGCGGAATACCGCACAACGCGCGGGCGCGATGCCCTGTGGGAACTCTTCTCGCGCATCGCCAACCTCGCCTTCCTCACCACAGCAGCGTTAGCGGCGCTCATCGCCGTGTTTGCCCTGCCCCTCATCCGCTGGGAATTCGGTATTGCCCCCCACTTCACGCCCGAACAGCAGCGCCTCGCCGCCACCCTGATGCGCCTCGACCTCATCGGCACGGTGATTTTCTCCCTCAGCGGGCTGGTGACCGCCGGCCTGCAAGCCAACCAGCACTTCTTCCTGCCCGCGCTCGCGCCGCTGATGTACAACCTGGGACAAATTTTCGGCGCGGCGGTGTTAGCGCCTGCCCACGGCTTCCGCCTGGGGCCGGTGGAAATTCCCGGCTTCGGCTTTGGCATTCACGGGCTGGTGTATGGCGTGCTCATCGGGGCAGTGCTGCATTTCGGGGTGCAGGTGCCGGGGCTGGTGCGCTACGGCTTCCGCTGGTGGCCGCTCATCGGCCTGCGCGACCCGGGGGTGATGAAAGTGCTCCGCCTGATGGGGCCGCGGGTGCTCACCATGTTCTTCATCCAGTTGGTCTTCCTCGCCCGCGACAACCTTGCCTCGCGCGTGGGCACCGGGGCGGTAAGCGCCTTAGCCTACGGCTGGTTCATCATGCAGGTGCCGGAAACCCTCTTGGGCACGGCATTGGGGCTGGTGCTGCTGCCTACGCTTTCGGAACAAATTGCCCGCGGCGACTGGGAAGCCTTCGCGGCGACGTTCAACCGCGGTGTGCGCGGCCTGCTGGGGCTGACGCTGCCCATCGCCGCCGTGCTGGCCATGGCGCTGCCCGGCCTGCTGCCGGTGCTGGGGCTGGGCGAAAGCGGCACACGGCTGGTGGTGTGGACGACCCGCGCTTACCTGTTAGGGCTGGCAGGGCACAGCCTGCTGGAACTCGCCGCCCGCGGCTTCTACGCCCAGCAGGACGCCAAAACGCCGCTGCTGGCTTCGGCCATCAACACCGCCGTTTACATTTCGTTGGGCGTGTTAGCCATCGCCTCGGGGAAAAACTTAGGGGCCAACGGCACATTGGCAGGCGCCACCGGCATTGGCGCCGCCAACGCCATCGCTTTCACCACCGAAGCGGCGCTGCTGCTCTTCCTGCTCCACCGCCGCCACGCCGGGGTGCCCGCATTTCAGCACAGCATCCGCGACGCCACGCTGAGCGCGCTGGCCGGCGGGCTGGCAGCCTACCTCACCATGGCCTACGCCCCCCTGCCGCTGCTGGTGCGCGGTGTGCTGGCTTCCCTCGTCGGTCTGGCTGCTGCCGCGCCCTTCGTGTGGAAAGAAACCCGCGCCTTACTCACGTGGTAGTAAGAGGAACCACAGAGAGAACGTAGAAAAGCATCCACAGAGATTTCACAAATTAGCACAGATTAGGCGACAAACTTCAAAAGCCACACAACACGCCGCGATTTCTCGGCGGCTTGGCATCCAAATTCCCGTGATCACCCATGACCTCCGTGTTCCCCGTGATCTGTTTTCCAACACCGGAACAACAACAAAAAAGGGCTGGCGCATTTGCCAGCCCTTGAATTTTGCCAAAAGCAGCGCTTCTCACACCGCCGGTGCCGCTTCTGCAATCTTGCTGCCCGCCATGAGCAACCCCAGTTCGGTACGCGTCACCTTGTCTGCGTCCACTACGGCCACAATTTTGCCGTGATACATCACAGCAATGCGGTCTGCCAGCGACGTGATTTCATCCAGTTCGGCGGAAACCAGCAGCACCGCCGCGCCCTGGTCGCGCATGGAAATAATGCGCTTGTGAATGTACTCAATCGAACCCACATCCAGGCCGCGGGTAGGCTGGTTGGCAACAAGCAACTTGATGGGGCGACTGAACTCCCGGGCGACGATGACCTTCTGCTGATTGCCGCCGGAAAGCGACCCGGCGGTGGTGAAAATGCTGGGGGTACGCACATCGAATTGCCCGACCAGTTTCTGAGCGTTTTCCACAATGGCCGCCTGATTGCGCTGCAGGCCATGGGCAAACGGCGGCTTGTAGTAAGTGCACAGCACCAGGTTGTCGGCAATGGTGTAGGAAAGCACCAAACCGTGCTTCTGGCGGTCTTCGGGGATGTGCGCCATGCCATGCTCGATGAGGTAACGGGGGTTGCGCTCAGGGGTGGGCTTGCCTCGCAGCAACACCTTGCCGCCGCGGATGTGGCGCAAACCGGTGATGGCTTCCACCAGTTCGGTCTGGCCGTTGCCCTGCACACCGGCGACACCTAAAATTTCACCCTCCCGCACCTCGAAAGAAACACCATCCACGGCAACCAGATGGCGCTCGTCTTCCACCACCAGGTCTTTGACTTCCAGCACCACATCTTTGGGTTTGGCGGGGCTTTTTTCCACCTGAAGCACGACCTCACGCCCCACCATCATGGCAGCCAAGCCCTGCTCGTTGGTTTCAGCAGGGGTGGTCGTGCCCACCACCTTGCCGCGGCGCATCACGGTAATGTGGTCGGCAATCGCCATCACTTCTTTGAGTTTGTGGGTAATGAAGATAATCGAAACGCCCCGCTCGGTCAGTTGCCGCATGATGACGAAAAGTTCCTCGACTTCCTGCGGCGTCAGTACAGCGGTCGGCTCATCGAGTACCAGCACTTTGGCGTCACGATAAAGCGCCTTGAGGATTTCCACACGTTGCTGCACGCCCACCGGCATATCCTCGATGACCTCATCGGGGTCAACTTCCAGGCCATATTGCTCGGAAAGCCGCCGCACAGCCTCGCGGGCAGCATCCAGGTTCAGCGTCCAGCCCTTGGTGGGTTCCGCACCCAAAATCAGGTTTTCGGCCACGGTGAACACCGGCACCAACATAAAGTGCTGGTGCACCATGCCAATGCCCAACCGAATGGCATCGTGCGGGCTATCAATGGTAACTTTCTCGCCATTGACAAAAATTTCGCCTTCGTCGGGGTGATAAAGGCCGTAAATGATGTTCATCAGCGTGGTCTTGCCCGCGCCGTTTTCGCCCAGCAGGGCGTGCACTTCCCCTTTGCGGAGGGCAAAATTGACGTGGTCGTTCGCCAACACGCCGGGAAAGCGCTTGACGATATTTCGGACTTCCAAAGCCAGAACTTCACTCATAGGTCGCTCCCAAAACCGTTACAGGAAACAGGTCATCACAAGAAAGGCTGGCCTCAGCCTTCTTTTTCGTAGGGGATGCCGTCTGCCGCAGGCGGGCGGGCTTTCCCAACGAAACCGGCCAGCACGATGATGGTCAGCAGGTACGGCAACATGCCGATGAACTGGTGCGGAATCTGCACCTGTCCGCCAAACTGCAGTTGGGTTTGCAGCGCCGAAGCAAAACCAAACAACAGCGCTGCCCCCCAGGCGCCGAAAGGCGTCCATTTGCCGAAAATCATCACTGCCAACGCCACGAAACCGCGCCCGTTGGTCATCAAGCGTTCAAAGGAACCCACCGCTTCCAACGAAAGATAAGCGCCAGCCAGACCAGCCAAAGCGCCACCAACCACCACGTTCACATAGCGCACCAGGTAAACGTTGATGCCCAAAGTGTCGGCAGCCCGCGGGTGTTCGCCCACAGCGCGGGTGCGCAACCCCCAAGGGGTATAGAAGAGCACATAATGCACCAGGAACACCAGCAGAATGGAAGCGTAAGTAATCGGCGGATTGTTGAACAGCACCGTGCCAATGAGCGGAATTTTTGTCAAAGGCCCCAACGGAATGGGATTGAGTTTGCCGTGGGCGCTCAGGCCGACTTTGTAAAAATAGCCCGTCAGACCAATTGCCAGAATGTTGATGACCGTGCCGCCGATAATCTGGTCGATTTTCAGGGAAACCGACATAAAAGCCAGCAACAAACCCAGCAATGCGCCAATGGCAACGCCTGCCAGCACGCCTAACAACAAATTGCCGGTGTAAACATTGACCAGGAAAGCAATGAAGGCCGCCAGCAGCATCTGGCCTTCGATGCCGATGTTGATGACCGCGGCGCGCTCACCCAGCAAGCCACACAAAGCGCCCAGCACTAACGGCACCGACTGCCGCAGCGTGGAAGCCAGCACAGCCTCGGTAATTTGCGGCGATTTGGCATAGTAATAGCCGATAAGCACCGCCAACGCCACCGCACCTGCCAGCCACCACCCCCATCGTTTCACAAAAAGTTTCCAGTTCGCAAAAGAAGCCGGAGTTGTCATAAACGCACCTCTAATGGGAGCCCCAGCCCGTGCTGAGGGTAATCTTTTCGCCTTCCTCGGCTGCCTTCATGCGCAACAGCCAGCGCACAATCACATCAGCCGCCACGAAAAACAGCATCAGCGCCTGCACCACATCGGTGATTTCCTGCGCCACGTGGGCGTGGAACTGCATGACGTTGGAGCCTGCCCGCATCGCACCCAAAAGCAGCGCCGCCGGAATCACGCCGAAGGGGGCAGTTTTGCCCAGCAGGGCAACGGTAATGCCGTCGAAACCCAAATTGGCATTGAAGCCCGGTTCGTAACGCCCAACCACCCCCTGGGTTTCCACCGCGCCGCCCATGCCCGCCAACAAGGCACTGATGACCATGGTGAGGATCACCGTGCGCGCCACTTTCATCCCTGCATAACGGGCAGCGTGGGGGTTCTGCCCCACCGTGCGGATTTCAAAGCCTAAGGTGGTATGCTGCAAAATCCACCACACAACGGCCGCTGCTGCCACCGCCAGCAGGAAACCAAACGGCAGCCACGACCACGTGGGCAGTTTCGCCGAAGGCAAAATGTTAGGCGTGCGCGCCACGATATTGCCGGGGGAAGTGTCTTTCAAGGGCCCATTAGCGAGGTAATCCGTAAAGCCCATCGCGACGTAGTTCAACATGATGGTGGTGATAACCTCGTGCGCGCCGGTATAAGTTTTCAACGCGCCCGGAATCGCACCGTAAAGGCCGCCGGCAATTGCACCCGCGGTCAATGCTACGGCAGCGTGAATTCCGGGGGGCAGACCATGCACGGCGAAGCCCACCCAGGCAGCCGTAATGGCGCCAAAGAGCAATTGCCCCTGCGCACCAATGTTGAACAACCCTGCCTTGAAAGCAAAGGCTACCGCCAGGCCGCTAAAAATGAGTGGGGTGGTCTTTTCCAGCGTGCGCCGCCAGCCTGCGGCGTTGCCAAACGCGCCTTTTGCCAGTGAGGCGTAGGCGTCCCACGCCGAAGCACCGGATACCTCGATGATGACAGCGCCGATAATCAACGCCAACACCACCGCCCCCAACGGCACACTCACACTTTGCCAAAAACGGAGCAATGCCCCTCCTGCTGTTGTCTTGCGCTTTTCTTGTTCGCTCATCCTCTACCTCGGTTGCAAGGATTTAACTGCTAAACACCCTGTACACAGGGAAGGTTCGCCTCTCTACAAAGCATCTTTTATCACTACCCAGCCCTGGCAAAGAAAAATTGCAAATTGCACGGGCTGCAAACCACAGAAGCCACAAAAATGCCACCGAAAACGCAGAAACGGGGCAATTCGTGAAGCATTACTTCGTCAGTTCGTAGCGTTCGAAGTAACACCATGCCGAACTCCAATGCCCTTCGCGTTCTTTGCCTTCTTTGCAGCCTTTGCGTTAACTTCTTTGCACTCTCTGCACCTTAGCGTTACAAAAAATCCGTGATTATCCGTGTCATCCGTGGCCTGTCTTCCCAAGGCTGAATAGTTGCCTTTTATCTAAAGAACTTCTCGCGTCTTTTACAAGTCTTTGAGCACACCTGTCAGGCGCTCATACTCATTCACCCATTCCTGCGCCAACGTCGCCAGCGCTTGCAGGCGCTTCCGCACCTGCTCATCGCCCATCTTGACCACATCGTCCAACGCCTGCAAGCCATCCTGCAATTGGGCAAACTGCTCGGTGAGGCGGGCAAGGCGACGCTCAACATCCTGCCCGCGTTCATCTTGCGCCAAAACGTAGTTCGCCCACCGCTTTTGGTCGTCGGCTTTGAACGTCGTCCATTCCTGGCGAAAACGCTCTTCCGACAAACGTTGCACCTCGGTAATCTCGTTGATGCGGCGTTCCATGCGCTCGGTCATGTCCTCGAAATCCTGCTGTGCCCGCCTGACCGCACGCTGCAAATCATCCCACCCACGCAGGCGTTCTTCCACCTGCTGGCTGAGGGATTCCAGCGACTCGAAACGCTCTTCCCACGCTTTCCAGGTGCGCTCCCACGCCAGCCAGCGGCGATTTTGTGCTTCCAGAAAATCTTTCTGTTCCTGCTTGCGGCGGTTTTCCAGCGCCATTACTTCCTGCAGACGCTCGTCCACCTTGCGCAAAGTTTCCCCAAACACTTGCGATTGCGCCCGCTGCTCTTCCAGTTTCTTGCGGAAAGCCAACACTTCGCCCTGCAAATCTACCAGCCGCTTCGCGTTGCGGTCCTGGGTTTCCTGCAACAGACGGAAGGCTCGCTGGCGGTCCTCTTCAACGTGTTCTACGCTCTCAAGGCGTTTTTCCAGTGCCTGCGTGGAACGCCGCAGTTCGCCGATTTCCTTGCCAACCTGCTCCAAAGTACGCTCAGCCGCCGCCAAATCTTCCAGGCGTTTGCGAATCTCCCCCAGGCGGTGACGCAAGGCTTCGAGATCTTCGTGCTGGGTGCGCTCGCTTTCCCGCACCAATTGCTGCAGGCGTTGTTCTGCCTCTTCCAGGTTGCGAGCGGCGCTTTGCTCCACCCGCGCAATGGCGGCTTCCACCTGGTCAATCCGCCCCAACGAAGCGTTTACCTTCGCAATGTCGCTTTGCAGTTCCTTCAACTGCGTAGACGCAGCGCGATAATCTCCCTCCAGCGCTACAAGGCGTTCCTGCAACGCCAGAATCAAGCCGTGGTCTTTGCGGCGCTCTTCTTCCAGAAACGCCAAACGCTGCTTCAGGGCATCATCTTTTGCCATTGCTGCTCCTCACATCGTCATATTGTGCGGATTATAACACCCCTACCCACGCAAGCGTGCGAAAGTCTGGGCAATTGCCACAGCCTGTTGCCACCACCATGTATGAAAAGCACCTACTGCCACAAGAGCGAAGAGCAAAAACCACACCCACCAACGTTCATCACGGGTTTCCTGCGAGCGCCAGGGCGCAGAGCCGCCGACCACCAGAACACCTGCCAGGCGGAAAGCAGCGGCAGCCAATCCTACGCTGCCTGCCCACAAGGCCGCCAACGCTCCCCACGAAGACGCCACACCCTGCCAGATGCTCATGTGGGTCAAATAACCGCCAAGCCACGGCACGCCCGCCAACGCCAACGGCGCCAGCACCGCTGCAGCGGTTAGCCAGGGATATTGACGCCCCAGGCCAGAAAGTGCCAGGTAGTCCAATCCTTCACGGCGCCGCCCCAACCCGCTCAAAGCCAACGCCCAGAGCACGAAAGCCACCGCCCGCACAGGCCAGAGCGCAAAAAACAGCACCACACCCCCGAACTGTCCCAGACCCACAACCACCAGCCCCAAACCGACATCCACCATCACCGCATAAGCCAACACCCGCCCGGCGTGCCGCTGGAACGCGGCCCAAAGCCCGCCCACGGCCACCATGACCACCCCCATTACCTGCAGCCAGGAATACACCAGGTCGGATTTCCGCAGCCAGGTGTATCGATCGAGAAACCCCATACCAAACACGCCCACCACCGTAACCACAGCAGTGATGACCAGCACCGAAGCGTAAGGGTGAATTTCCTCGGTGAGCATGGGCATCCAACTATGAAAAGGGAATACGCCCATGAGCAAGGCAAAGCCCACACCCAGCAACACGCCGCCCCGCAGTGCGAGGCCCGACTGCGGCAGGCTGGTTTCCGTGCCTGTCAGCATCCAGCCGGTAAAAAGTACGAACAGTGCGCCAAGGGTCTGGAACGTCAAAAACCGCAGCACGCCGCGCCCGGCGCGTGTTCCCGGCGGCAGCAGTAAAGGCACCGCCACAAGGGCTGCTGTTTCAATGAGAAACGCGGCATACAGAAACGGGTGAATGGTCAGCGCAGCAGCCAACGTGGTCACAAAGGCCATCGCCAGCCCCACGTAAGTAGGCTCCATGCGCGCGGCTGGCGCTACCGCAAGCCATAAAGCCAGCGCCAGGAACAGCCACATCAACAGCGGACGCATGGCATCCCCAATGGTCAACTGCCGCCCCAGCACACGCAGTGAAGGTGCCATGCGAAAGCCCCACTCACCAATCAACGCCACCGGACGGTCAATGGGCACCAACCACGCAAGCAGCGCCAGCAGCAACGCCGCGCTCGCCCCCCAACGGGCTGCCGTCTTCGTGGTGCCTGCAAACAAAAGCAGCACCGCCATAACAAAGGGGAAAACCACCCAAATCAGCGGAGCGTTCACAGTCTCGCCTCCGGTTCTTCTGCCACGCTTTCCTGCTGCACGACCAGGTAGCCGCCCGCCAATGCTAACGCCACCACTACCAGCGCAATCAATCCCGCCAACAACAGAGACTGTTCCAGTGCAGCATAAAGCACCGCAAACCCGGCAAACGTGGTCAACAGCCCGGCCACCACCCACAATGCGTTACTGCTGTGCAACCCCGCCTGCCACACCCCTAAAAGCATCAACACCAGGCTGCTCCACAAGTAGGAAGCCCCCATGGACGGAAGCCACGAAGCAAAGGAAGGCAAAACCGCCACCGCCGCCAGCGCAATCAGAAGCCCAGCCGACAGCCGCAGCACTTTCACACCCAACCGCCTTCGCGGGTTTGTGGCAATCACAGTCTGTTGCGACAGCCCCAAAACGGCAGCGGCCATCCAGCCCCCCACCAGCACGGTAACCGCCAATGTCCACGGCCACACCAACGTCATCAGCGCCGTCGCACCGGCATACACCACGGCCAGATAGAACAACAGCCAGCGCCAATCGTCAGACGCCAACATCATCAACCCGGCGAAAAACATGAAACCAGCCACCATGTCAGGCCAATAAGCCGACCACACCATACCCTGCTCCTCAGCGCTGCAAGAGCACAGCCAGCATCACCAGCAAGACGAATGCCCACAGCACACCGCCCTCACCTTCCAAGAGCAGCGAGAAAAAGCGCAGCGTCCGCCCAATGAGGCGATAAAGCAGCCAGAACGTCCCCTCAGCCAGCCGATTGCCCCATTTCGTCAACACTGCCTCGGCATAACCCAGACGGCGCACGTGGCGCAAGGAAGCCACCATCATCACCACGCCAACCAGTACGGCCACACCACCGGGCAACCACGCCCACAAACCTTCTGTCCCCACAGGCTGATACGGTTTCCACAGCCGCAGCCCCCAAAAGAGCGCCGTCCATAACCCCACACCAGCCAAGCACAGCGCCTGCATCTCACGCGGCACAGGCGTGTCACCAACAGGCAATGTCGAACCGCGCCGCCCCAACGCCAACACACCGCCCCACAGCGCCAGCCACGGCAACACCATCCACGGGGCGAGCGGCGGCTTCCACAACGCAGCCGCCAATGCGGTGGGGGCAAAAGGCCACAAGGTCAGCGCCGCCACCCACAGGCCGAAAAACGGCCACAGCACGCGGCGGCTACGGGGCACCAACACCACGCCCGTGACCGGAAAAACGGCCAACGCGCCCCATGCCAACACACCACCCGGCTGCCCCTGCGTCACAGCGATGAGCGCCAGGCTGCCAAATGTCACGGCGCTTCCCGCACCCTGATGAAACAACGAGCGGCCAGCGTTCCAGCGCCATGCCCCCCACGCTGCCAGCAGCCCCAAAGTGACCACAAACCACTGGGGCACGGCAAAAGGCTGCACTGCAGCCCACAACGCCCCTGCCAGCGTGCTCAACAGCCCAACCATCAACCACGGCACCCGCCAGTAAACATCGGCGGGGAGAATAAACGTCGGCTGCGTGGCCATCGCCAGCAGGCGAACTTCCAGAATTGCCAGCCACAACACCATCACGGCGTCGGGATGTGCGGCAAGCGTCACCGCTACGCCGCCTGCCATCAACCAGGTCACCGAGCGGGCAAAAGCCGCCCACACCACCGCGCTGCGATGCTGCCCGCGGGAAAGCCGCCCCAAATCGGCCAAAAGCACGGCAATATCGCCCACAAACCACATCGCCCCGAACGTTGCTGGCGATGCGGCCAGCACAGCAGGCACCGCCCACGCGCCGGCAAGCAACATCAGCACCCAGCCCCATACCACTTCCCGCCGGTCTTTGGAAACTGCCTGGTGATAAGCCACGTTCAGCATCAGGGCAACCACAACAAGCCCAAGCACCGTAACCGCCAACGGCCAGGTTTGCGCGTTCAGCCGCCAGACCAACCCGGCGCCGCTTTCCTGTGCCAGTTGCCATTGCGCCTCACCGCCTCGCGGCACAGCGGCAAATCCCAGCCCCAAAGCAACCAACGCCGCCAGCAACCCACCGCGCCACAGGCGCGCGGGGGTTGCGCGCCTGGCAGCCAATGCCATCACCAGGGCGCTCAACAGCAAAATTCCGGCGGCAATCCACACGAACAGCGACATAAAGGCAGATTATATCAAAGGGGACGGGCCACCTTTACAGCACCTGGGGGCGGCCACGCTTGAGGAAGCGTCCCATGCCGCGCTTGCCCAGCCACTCGCCTTCTCGCACGATGAGATGGCCGCGCAAATACACTTGCACGGGGAAACCGGTCAATTCCCAGCCTTCGTAGAGGTTGTAATCGGTGCGGTGCTGCGCCACCGCCACGCCGTATTTCACTTTCAGGTTGGGATCCCACACGGCAATGTCGGCATCCGCGCCAGGGGCCAGGGTGCCCTTGCGGGGGTAGAGACCAAAGATTTTGGCCGGGTTGGTGCTGGTATAGGCCACGAACTGCTGCGGCGTGAGGCGGCCTTTGACCACCCCTTCCGTCCACAGCACCGGCAGACGGTCGCCCACCCCGGGCAGGCCGTTGGGAATTTTGGTGAAGTCGTCCTTGCCCAATTCCTTGCCCGGAATGGCGATTTCCTCGCCTTCGTATACGATGGGTTGGGTACCATCGTAGAAGAAGGGACAATGGTCGGTGCCGATAGTGCTCAACCAGTTTTGCTCCAGGGCGTGCCAGAGCATTTCGTTGTCTTCGCGGGAACGCATCGGCGGTGAGCAAATCCATTTTGCGCCGTCGGGGCGGGCAAGGTCGTCTTCGGTGAAGAAAAGGTATTGCGGGCAGGTTTCGCCCATCACAAGAAGGTCCTGCTCGCGGGCATATTGCAGCATCTCCGCGCCGCCGGCAGTGTTCATGTGTACAATGTAGAGGGGCGCTTCGGCCTGCGCCGCCAACATCGCGCCGCGCAGCACCGCATCCACCGCGCCCCATGCCGGGCGGGTGCGGGCGTGCCATACGGGCTCGGTGTGGCCGGCTTCCAGCGCCTCGCGCACGAGGATGTCAACCACATCGCCGTTCTCCGCATGGAGCATGGTGAGCACGCCATGCCTCCACGCGAGACGCATGGCCTCGAAAATCTCGCCGTCCTGCAGGCGCAGGCGGCCATTGTAGGCCATGAAAACCTTGATGGTGGTGATGCCCCACTCGGGGAGGCGGGGCAGTTCGGCGCGGGTGGTTTCGTCCCAACGGGTGATGTTCATGTGGAAGCCGTAATCCACCGCCGCCTTGGCGGCTTCTTGGTGCCATGCCTGCACCGCTTCTTCCAGTGTCGGCCAGTCCTGCGGGATGAAATCCATCACCGTGGTGGTGCCCCCAAAGGCCGCTGCCTTGGTGCCGGTGTAGTGATCGTCGGAAGAAACCGTGCCAAACATGGGCAGGTCGTAATGCACGTGCGGGTCAATGCCGCCGGGCAGCAGGAATTTGCCGCGCACATCCACGATTTCAGCATCGGGAGTGACCAGGTCGCGCCCCACCGCGGCGATTTTTTCGCCGGCCACGAGCACATCGGCAACGAACATCTCGGAAGCCGTCACCAGCGTGCCTCCGCGAAACAGCAATTTGTCGGTCATGGGAATCTCCTTCGCCACGGAACAAGGCAACGAGATAACATTCCCCACTATTGTACCCCAAGAGCGTTTTCGGTGTTTTCTTCTGCAACACCGGAGGCGCAAACAAAATATGTATAAATGGTTGCCCTATTATGGGATGAGGGCAAAACGACGATTTTGCGTAACCGCTCGGCTCCAGCAAAGAGAAACCACAAGACCACAGAAAACACCGAAGCGCCACAGAAAACACAGAAATAAGGCAACTGCCTACCCTGCACCGAAAACGAGGTTGACAACCAAAATTTCAGTAACTCTGCCACGCCATGAAACAACGTTACACCTTGCTCGCCCTCACCTTACCCCCGCTGCGCGCCCCCTCTCCTCTCCCATTGGGAGAGGAGAGGGGGCTGAGCCGCCGCGAAGCAAGGCTCTGGGGGAGTGGTGAGGGCGAAAAGCCACTTGTTGCGTAGTAGGTAGGCAGTTACGAAATAAGGCAATTCGTGAAGCGTTACTTCGTCAATTCGTAGAAAACCAAAGCAACACCATGCCAAATTCAACCTCCTCTGCGCCTCTTTATGCTCCTCTGTGCCTCGGCATTATCCCTTCTTTGCGTGCTTTGCTTTCTTGCGCCTTAGCGTTACAAAAAATCCGTGTGCATCCGTGACGATCCGTGGCCTATCCTTCCAAGTCTGAACAGTTGCGCTTTTACAACAATTTGCCTGCACCCCACCACCGGAGGCCAATGCAATGATACAATAACGGTCATGTTAGCCCGCGCGCTCGCCATTTTCCTCGCCGTCGGCGCCTACGGCCTACTGCACTCCCTGCTGGCTTCCCGCGCCACAAAACGATGGGCGCGTCGCGCCTTGGGTGAGAAAATCTATCGCTGGTATCGGCTGGCCTACAACGTTTTCTTCACCTTGCTCCTGATTCCCTTGCTCGGCCTCTATGCCGCCTGGCCTGACCGCATCCTCTACACCATCCCCCCGCCGTGGCGCTATGCCACCATCGCGCTGCAACTGGCAGGGCTGGCGTCGGCCGCCGACGCCAGCCCTGCGCACCGATTTGTGGGCATTCTTAGGGTTGCGCCCCGAAAACCCCGCCCACACCGAAACGCTGGTCATTCGCGGCGCGTATCGCTGGGTGCGCCACCCCATGTACACCGGCAGCCTGATCTTCATCTGGCTCATGCCGGTGATGAGCCTGAACACCGCACTCTTTTACGCCGCGCTCACGCTCTACATCGTCATTGGTGCTTATCTTGAAGAACGCAAACTCCTCACAGCATACGGACAAGCCTATGCCGATTACCGCCGCATGGTTCCCATGCTCATTCCCAACCCCTGGAGGCACTTATGACCCCTAAAGCCTTTGCTCGCCTGCAAGCCCTTTTCGCCGCCGGCATCGTGCTATGGTGGGCCTTTTTCTTCGCCGTGAGCCGCTACGATCCAGCCAACACCGCCGTTTATCTGGGCTATGAGTCGGCCTTCCCGCTGGCCGACCTGGTGTGGCTGGTGCCACTGCTCTACTCGGCAGCCCGCGCCAACGCCCGCGGCGACAACTCTGCCCCAATCTGGACAGCGGCTTCCGGCGGCGCGCTGGTCTTTCTCGGCTTGCTCGACGCCAGTTTCAACCTGCAAAACGGCATTTACCTCAAATCGCTGGCCGACGGCCTGCTCAACGGCTTCATCAACATTGCCTGTATTGCCTTTGGGCTGTGGAGCATCGTCTGGAGCAAACGGAAAGCCCTTGCGGAGTAAGCCATGCCGAACATCGCCATCGTAACCGATACCGACGCCAGCCTGCCACCCGGCCTGGCACGCAAATACCGTATCTGGCAAGTGCCTATCATCGTGAACTTTGGGGAAGAAAGCCTGCGGGCAGCATATGACATTAACGACGCCACTACCTTTGCCCGCATCGACCGCGAGAAACGCCTGCCCACCACCGCCGCGCCTTCCCCCGGGCAGTTCATCGAAACCTTCACCGAAGCCTTCGAGCAAGGCGCCGAGCAGATCTTGTGCTTTACCGTGAGCAGCAAAATCAGCGCTACATGGAAAGCCGCCATGGCTGCCCGCGAAGCATTCCCCAAGCACGACATTACCGTGGTTGATACCCAAACGTTGAGCATGGGGCAAGGCCTGATGGTGCTTGCTGCGGCGGAAGCCGTCGCCGCGGGGGCTTCCGCCGAAGAAGCCGTGCAAGTTGCCCAAAGCACCGGCGAGCGCACTCATCTTTTCGCTGCCCTCGCCACGCTGAAATACCTCGCGATGAGCGGGCGGGTGGGGCATCTGGCTGCCAAAATGGCCGGCATGCTCAACATTCGCCCGATTCTGACCGTCGAGAACGGCGAACTCGTGATGCTGGAAAAAGCCCGTACTCGCCGCAAGGCATGGGGGCGCCTGATTGCCCTTGCCCAGGAACGCACCGCGGGTAAAAACGTGGAACGGGCTGCCTTCATCCACGTAGCAGCCCCTGAAGCGCTGAACGAATTCGAGGCACGGCTCTGCGAAGCGTGGTCTTGCCCTGAAACACGCATTCGCGCCGAAATGACCCCCGGCCTGTCGGTACATGCCGGGGCAGGGCTGGTAGGGGTGGCTTTTGTGGTTGAGTGAACGCGAGATGGGAACCCTCAGAAGACACAAAAACACCTCCGAAAACACAGAAACCGGGTAATTCGTGAAACGTTACCTGGGCAATTCATAAAACAAACGTTACACCGTCAATTCGTTTTGGCGTCCCTAAAATCCGCGTCCATCCATTGTTATCCGCGTTCATCCGCGGCCATTTCCCTAAAACCGGGCGATACACAAATTCATCGTTGACCCCCCGCCGTTCTTGTGGCATAATTCAGCCCACAGCAAGCAGCCACCAAAGGCGTTGATGGAGACGAGTAAGCCTGTCAAAGTCCACAGCGAGCCCGGGCTGGTGGAAGCCGGGCGGCAGCGTCAGGCCGAAAATCCCTCCGGAGCCGCAAACCCAACGGGGCGCAAGCCCCCAGTAGGTGCGCCGGTCTCGCCCACCGTTACCGGGGCGCGGGCATAAGCCTTCCCAGGCCGTGCCCGACCGAGTGCCCACCCCAGCGGGTGGGAACCAGGGTGGTACCGCGGGAGTTTTGCGCTCTCGTCCCTGCACGGGGCGGGAGCGTTTTCAATTAAGATTAGCGATTAGCGATTTGCGATTTGCGATTGAAGATTTAGGGCTTCCGCCAACCGCCAACCGCTAACCGCTAACCGCAAATCCTAAATCGCAAATCCTATCCGGAGGTTTCCCCATGCCCTTCAAACCGGTTTCTCCCCAAGTCAACCTTCCCGAAATGGAAGAACGCAGCCTCAAACTGTGGCGCGAGCGCGACGTCTTCCACAAAACCGAAGAAACCCGCCGCGACGGCCCCGAATTCGTGTTCTACGAAGGCCCCCCCACCGCCAACGGCAAGCCCGGCGTGCATCACGTCCTGGCCCGTTCCTTCAAAGACATCTTCCTGCGCTATCGGGTGATGCGCGGCTATCACATCATCCGCCGCGGCGGCTGGGATACCCACGGCCTGCCCGTCGAAATCGAGGTCGAGAAAAAACTCGGCTTCACTAACAAGCGCCAGATCGAGGCCTACGGCGTCGCCGAGTTCAACAAACTGTGCCGCCAATCGGTGTTCGAATACATCCAGGAATGGGAAAACCTGACCGAGCGCATTGCCTTTTGGGTCGACCTGAAGCACGCGTACGTCACCTATTACAACGAATACATCGAAAGCGTATGGTGGATTTTGAAGCAGTTTTGGGAACAGGGGTTGATCTACCGCGGCCACAAGGTGGTCACCTACTGCCCCCGCTGCGGCACCCCCCTGGCCGACCACGAAGTGGCGCAGGGCTACAAGGACACCGAAGACCCTTCGGTCTACGTCCGCCTGCCGCTGAAAGACGAGCCGCACACCGCCCTGCTGGTGTGGACCACCACCCCCTGGACCCTGCCCGCCAACGTGGCCGTGGCCGCCCACCCCAAGGTGACCTATGTCAAAGTCCGCCGCGCCCTGCCCGACGGCGGCGAAGAATTCCTCATCGTGGCCCGCCCCCTGCTGGAAAAGGTCTTCCGCGACGAAGAAGTAGAGGTGGTGGCCGAGTTCCCCGGCAAGGCGCTCAAAGGCAAGAAATACCAGCCCCTCTTCACCTTCGTGCCGCCCGACAAACCAGCCCACTTCGTGGTGCTGGCCGACTTCGTGACCACCGAAGACGGCACCGGCCTGGTGCACATGGCGCCCGCCTTCGGCGGCGACGACATGGAAATGGCGCGGCAATACGACCTGCCGGTCATCAACACCGTCAAGCCCGACGGCACCATCGTAGAAGCCGTGCGCCCCTGGGCTGGCATGTTCTTCAAAGACGCCGACCCCCTCATCATCGAAGACCTGCAAAAGCGGGGGCTGATGTTCCGTGCGGAAACCTACACCCACAGTTACCCCTTCTGCTGGCGCTGCGGCACGCCGCTGCTTTACTACGCCCGCCCCACCTGGTACATCCGCACCACCGCCAAAAAAGACCGCCTGGTCGCCCTCAACGAAAAAATCAACTGGGTGCCCAAGCACATCAAGCACGGCCGCTTCGGCAACTGGCTGGAAAACAACATCGACTGGGCCTTGGGCCGGGAACGCTACTGGGGCACCCCCCTGCCCGTGTGGGAATGCCAGGAATGCGGCCACCAGCACGCGGTAGGCTCCGTGGCCGAACTTTCCGAAATGGCCGGCAAAGACCTCAGCGACCTGGACCTGCACCGCCCTTACGTGGACGAAGTGACCCTCACCTGCCCCAAATGCGGCGGCAAAATGCAGCGCGTGCCCGAACTCATCGACGTCTGGTTCGATTCCGGCGCGATGCAGGTCGCCCAGTGGCATTACCCCTTTGAAAACCAGGAAACCTTCGCCAAGCAGCACCCCGCCGACTACATCTGCGAAGCCGTCGACCAGACCCGCGGCTGGTTCTATTCCCTCCACGCCATCAGCACCCTGCTGTTCGACGACGTGGCCTTCAAGAACGTGGTCTGCCTGGGGCTGATCTTGGACGAAAAAGGCCAGAAAATGTCCAAATCTCGCGGCAACGTGGTGGATCCGTGGGAAGTCATCGACGTCCACGGCGCGGACGCGCTGCGCTGGTATCTCTTCACCGCCGGCCCGCCGGGTGACAGCAAACGCTTTTCCCTGAACCTGGTGGGCGACACCGTGCGCCGCTTCTCGCTCACCCTCTGGAACGTTTACGCCTTCTTCACCACCTACGCCAACCTCGACGGCTGGACGCCTTCCCCCGACGCCCAGCCCGCTTACACCGAACTCGACCGCTGGCTGCGTTCCGAACTGCACGCCCTCATCAAACAAGTCACCGCAGCCTACGAAGCCTACGACGCCCTCAACGCCACCCGCCCGGTAGAAACCTTCGTCGAGCGGCTTTCCAACTGGTACCTGCGCCGCAGCCGCCGCCGCTTCTGGAAGAGCGCTTCCGATGCCGACAAGGAAGCCGCCTACAGCACCCTCTACGAAGCCCTGACCACCGTTGCCAAACTGATTGCCCCCGCGATGCCCTTCATGGCCGAGGAACTCTACCAAAACCTGGTGCGCGGGGCAGACGAAAACGCTCCCGAATCCGTCCACTTAGCCGAGTGGCCGCGTTACGACGCCGCCGCCATCGACGACACCCTGAACGCCGAAATGGCCTTGGTGCTCAAACTGGTTTCCCTGGGCCATGCGGCCCGCAACAAGGCCGGTCTCAAGGTGCGTCAGCCCCTGCAGGAAGCCGCGTTTGCCGTGGGTCGCGCGTCCGAGCAAGATGTCATCGCTCGCTACGCCCACCTGCTGGCCGACGAGTTGAACGTCAAGCGGGTG